>NZ_JAHHPN010000857.1:0-62005 GCF_024606325.1 Endozoicomonas sp. ONNA1 | reverse complement strand
TAAGTTTACCTTCACGCAATAGTTGTGCTTGTTCTAAAGACCAAGTGTAAAAATCACTATCGTATAAATTATTTTTCATAACACACTCCTAAGGTAACCAGTCTTTAGTCATAATCTGTTTATAGGTCCAAGGACACTCAGTGGGAAAGTCTTTAACATGACACCTCAGGTCATCCGCTGCTTTTCTACGGGCATTCTGATAAGCTTTAACCAGTATTTCATCAAGCTTAGGTTGTAATCCTGGATTCTCCTCCAACTCCTCCTCGACATCAAATCGCTGCGTATTAACGGTAACTTTCCAACTACGATACCACTCATTTATATCGTGCATACCATCTTTATTCTGCGATTGCTTTTGCCATTTCAGTAAATGGAGCAATAGTTGTTTCAAACAATTTTTCAGAGTCTTATACTCACTCCTACCCATTGTTTCTACTTCCTCCAACAGGTTCTCAATATCCAATTCATTAAGTTTACCCTCTTTCAATAGCTTGGCCTGCTGGCAGGTCCAACTGTAAAAATCGCGTTCATACAAACTATTCATAGTTTCTCCTAAGGTAACCAATCCTCAGTCATTATTTGCTCGTATGACCATGGACACTTTGGGGGAAAATCATTAATTTTACAATTCAGGTCATCACCCGCTTCTTCCCTAGCCAACTTATAAGCTTTAACCAATATTTCATTTAACTTAGACTGTAATCCAGGATTTTCATCAAGCTCCTCATTAACTTTACGGCGTTGTTTTTTAATACTAACTCTCCAGCTACGGTACCACTCATCCATAACGTGTAGATCATCTTCTTGTGATTGTTTTTGCCATTTCAACTGATGTAATAGCAGCTCTTTTAAAGCACTTTTTAAGGCACGATATCGAGACTTACCCATGTCTTCTATTTCCTCAAGTAAGTTCTCGATATCAAGATCATCAAAACGCCTTTGTTTAATTAATTCTAATTGCTGATAAGTCCAGCTATAATAGTCACTATCGTATAAATTATTTTTCATACTAACTCCAGTTAAGTTTACAGGCAAATAATTAGTGATGGGATATAAAAACATACAAAAAAAAAAGGAGGGCCTAAGCCCTCCCCAATTATTTTGCTTCCAAAGCCTCAATGCGGGCTAATGCACCAACTAGCTGTGATTGCAATGTCTCCACAGATTCTTCCAAAGCACTCACCTTTTTACGCTCGTCTTCTAAGAGCCCATCAAGCTCCCTATAAGCTTCTACAACATAGGCTATGGTGTTAGAGTAGGCCAAAGACTTATAGCCTTTAGCATCGGTCTGGATCAGCCTAGGTGCTGTTTTCTCAACCTCATCAGCAATCAAACCAACCATCTCAGACTTGTCTGATTTTTGAATAAAAGACACACCTCGCCAACTTAACAGCACTTCACGAGCATCCGTAATCGTCTCTATGTTTTCTTTAAGCCTGATATCAGAACCCTGAGTAATAGTGCCCGAGGCAGAGATATTATTGCTATTAACAAAACCAGAGAGTAGCTGATAGTCAACACCATCACTACGTCTATGTAAATACCAGTGATCAGCATCACCAAACTCATTATTGTCATCGCCATTATAAAAAAGACCAACACCATACAGCAAATCCTGACCTGCGTACAATAAGCCGCTGGCCTGACCCCCACTCAGAACTCCACAGGCATGTATTCTGGAAGTGTGGTTGTTGTGCGAGGTAACCGATAACGTACTATCTTGAAGAAGCGTATTATCGCCTACTGTTAACTCATTGCGCTTAAGGGTCATCCAATCTTCAATACTTGGATCAGTATCATCATTTAAAAAACTAACACCCGTTGGATAGTGCCGCCATTGAAAAAACTCATTGCTATTATCCCAAGTAATAAAAGTTAGTTTTGAGTTAGTGTCAGCATCGGAGTTACCAATATACTTCATGCCGCCGCCGTCGGTTGCACCACTAATAAAAAAACCTGGAAAGGGAGAAAGATCGCTGAGATTATTGCTACCATCCCTTAAAAACCGAGACCCTTGTATTAAATAGCCCTCGGTACTGGTATGTCCTGAACGTAATAAAGTTGCAACAGTGTCGTGAGTAAACGTAGGCATGGGGGGCGCTATACCGGCCAGTAGATTCCAAGCAACGCCGTTAATCGGATTTTTTAACCTGACACGAATGTTAGCGGTATCACCGACTACAAGTCCGTCGATATATCTAATGCTAACCCTGAATCCTCTGGAACGAACGGGACCCACATCGTCATCCTCAGTAACTCGGTATTCAACCATTACCTGAACTTGATAGTTATGATTGATCAAATCTGCGCTATGTGAGAATAGACGACCAATAATCATAGGTCGACTAGCGTTGGTTGTCTGCATGGCCTCTGCCAACAGCTCGCCGTTTACCGATATGTTAACGCCCAGTATAGCAAACTCCAGCGATATACTTGAGCGATAAAAGGTTTCAGACTCAGTATAAGCTACTGGCAACCACTGATCTTTAGATATAGTAGCTTCTAAATATTCACCACCCCAAGCACGGTTAAAATTACCTTCATGAATAATGGGGTGGCCAGCTACAGTAGAGCCTTGTTTTAATTCAGCCATAATTAATCTTCCTTGAAATTAGGCGCATTTAAACCACTGTCAAAAGTGAAATCTTTTAGTACTATTGGATCAGTAGGCAATTCTATTAAAGAAGGATATGCCCATTGACTACGGCGATTACCGGAACTGTAATAATCAAGACAGATTATTTGGACCCATGGGGTTTCAGGGTTTACCTGAATTACCGATGTAATAGGCATGCCTGCTTGTGCTCTAATATATTCTGGCGTTATCGACAATGCAGTTTGCACTTTAGGTTCAGACATCCAACTATCGTACTGTGCGTATAACTCAGCTATCTGAGTTGAATCCCAATCCCAAGGAACCAAAAATCCGTGCTCTAATTGCCATCGGTACTGTTCTTTGGGAGCATTAATATCATGGTATTGAAAATACCCAAATGTATAGGTATCGCGGCTACCATCACGAAAAGTAAAAGTCAATGACGTATCATTTTCACCGCGACAACCAAAATAAATGCGACTACGAATACCCCCGTAATGTTCAACACGACACCAAACCGACGTAAAGTACAGTTTCGTAGGGTCAATTAAAAATAAATCACTAGACGCATTAATATCGACACTAACACTGTCACCGTTAGTACCCAGCTCAAACCCCTCAACACCGGGCTCAATAGTGCGATTACCAAAACGAATTGGCTTAGCAGTCATACCATGCCTTAAGTCTGAAGCTGATACATTACCTTTAAAACCGCCCCGGTTAAAAGCACTGGACCATTGTAGCGCATTATTTTGCAAGTAACTCAGTGGGAAGTCATTCTCCCAAAACTTAAAGGCATACAAACTCTGCTCTGTTTGTAACATAGTTCTGTTTTCTGATAAAACAGGTTTGATTCTACTGACTACCAAATTTCTGATATAGGATTGACCTTCAGTAATAATAGCTTGGTGTTTAAAAGGTGAAACGTATAACTTGCTGACATTAGTGCTGACATAATAAAAAAACTCAACCGCCTCCCAGTCAGTACTATTAGAATAAGCATAGTTCTGATGTCCAATAGGCCCACCATCTGCCTGCTCGTAGATATTTAAAAAAGTATAACCACCGGCATCCTGCCTTGCCTGATCAACTCTTATCTCAGCAGTGGCTCTAAGCCAATCACCTGGTTCAAAGATAGTACTATCACCCAGATAAATAGTATCCCAAGCACCATTAGCAGCCCCTGAGGCTGACTCAGGGAGACTACTGGCTAATACTTCTAACACCTCAATATTGTTAAAAAGCTTAGGATCGGTTTCCATATAACCTTCGATTTGGAAATTAGGCATAGCCATTCTTTGTAATTGCACATTTTTAATATAGCAATTACCCACATCGATATTATCAGGATAAGCAAAAATAGATATTTGCGGAGGTGTAATACTTTGTTTATTATCAAGAGGATAAATAAGCTCAATTTTTTCCCACAAAGTATTATCAGAGAAATAACCTCTTTCTATTGAGCGGGTTAAAAAGGGTTCCTGACCGTGTAAAATTAACCCACACTGACCTGAAGCATTATGTCTGTCATCACTGACTCGCAACTCACAGGTTAGCCTAAGCCAAGTATCCTGTTGAGGTTGGAATTCACTGAACACCCTGTTATAAAACAAATAATCAGAATTACCGATATTATCAATAGCTTCAATAAAAGTAACAGGACCAAAACCATTCTCACCAAAACGATCAATACCCGGATAATTAATTTCATAGCTAAGCACAGAACCCAGGTGGTCATCGACGAGTCTTTCGCTGATAATGCCTCTTTGACCCACACCTACAGCCCCATAAGCAATACCATTAGGATTACTGGATTTAGCTACCTTTGGCCAATTTATAGAATACAAGGACTCCATCGCAGTATCAAGCGCTGAGTTTGTATTAATGGTACCCATAGCTAGTAAAACAAATAATTCGTCTTTAGCCAGACCATTGAGTCTTATCACCAGACGATCAAGATCATCAACACTATCGCCATCGAGCTGACCTTGAACATCGTAAATCTCACTTTGGGCAATAGTTAGCTCAACATTATTTAAGGTGATAAGATGAATACCTTTTTGAGCTGGGTCAGTGACTGAGTATAGCTCATTATTATCGACCAATAGCGAGATAGCATTGGATGTGCTATTAAGTGCAATGACCTGATGTTTATCAACCACAGTACTTGAGTTAGTAGCTTCAATGAGGTTACTGACCTCAACTACTGGGTCATCTTTATTTTTGATAATCATAGCAGCTTAAACTCCAGACCTTCCATATCAGCATTCCAGCTAATTTCAGCCTTATCATCAAACTGAATGGACTGGGCAACCTTAATACCCTTCTGCTGAGTTTCTACCACCGGTGTGGTGCCTAGATTACCATGGGTTGCTTTAAAGCCATCTTTAGCCAGAGTATACATGACATTACCAAGATTGTCTTTAAACACAAAAGCACTGGCATTGCCATAAAAGGAAAGATCAACAACATTGCTAACACTAGAGTAATGTACACTGGCGTAGTTAGCATTGGTGCCAAAAGATATCGCAAACCCCGGATTCCAACGTGTATTGGCAGAAACTATATTATCGTTAGTCTTCTCAATAAAGCTAGCTATAGCATCGCCTAGGCTAATACTCCCCTCTGCATTAATGCTTTTAGTCAGAGTTTCTATAGACTTTGCCAAAAGTATAGCATCTTCAGAAGAGTCTATTGGCGCGCTCAATAATGTATCTATAGCTGTCAGAACAGCAGTCCTTGCCTCATCTAACGTGGCCATCTTAGCCCTCCAGTGACAAATCCATGTCAGTGATCAGTTGTCGTTTTTCATCATCCAGCAGCTGAGCATTGTTAAAAATGTTAAACAACTCATCCCGTTTAAGTTGAAAAGCAGCCAGCACTGGTGCGAGCTTGGTATCGTGATCCTCAATACGAGCTTCTAAGGCGGTACAGAAATCATCTAATGAAACACCCCGAAGCGCTGCTAGCTGACTCAGTAAAGGTACAGACGCATCGGTATCCTTACGATAAGCACTGAGCTGCTCTCTTTGGGTGGACCAGGTACTGCGCTCACTATCTGGATACCAGCGCATCAGCTGGGCGTTCTTAGCTTCAAAATTAGCTTTAAGTACTTCCATGTGATAAAGAAACATATCTTCTACCAGCACTGGAGTCTTATCCACCCAAGTCAGTTTACCCCCAATTATGCCACGACACTTACCCTCAGGCGGGGCATCTAAATAAAATTTTTTATAAGTATCTTTATCTAGCTCAACGCAATGCTCAGGAGCATTGTTATCATTAGAGAAGAATACTGATATAGTTTCTGTATCCAATAAATAATTCATCAGCGTCCCCAAGTCAGTAAAAGAGGCGTCCAGCCAATGGCTCGCGTTGCCTGCGTTGAAATATCATAACAACCAATAATTACAGTGGATAATGTACTGTTATTAAAATCAACGACGGTACTTATGGGAGCGACAATGCCGTTGGAAATACCTCCTGATTCCAAAACCACTGCGCCAAACAACTGATTTGGATAGGTGATAGGTAAATTGATAGTCGCTATACCCGATACTACCCCAGGAGGGTTATAGACCCATTGAAACCCAAATCCCATCAACCAATCAGGAAAAAAGATATAGCCAGCACTCGTGCCAAAGGAATACTGAAACCCCCAGCGCATAGTTTGTGGCGTTACAAACACAGTGTTTAAAGTACCCGCTACTGTTTCAGCTAAAGTAGCTGCCTTTTCTTCAGTGATCTTAAGAGCAGCCAATGCTTTGGATAATAATAAACTATCCTGTACATTAATGGTGCCACTTAAGAAAGTGTCAATTTTATTTTTTAAGCTTTCTCTAAGCTCACTAAGGGTTGCCATTATTAAATCCTTTTAAGTAATATAGCCAGTGCACCAGACACCCAGTGCCATGTTATCCAAACGATGCTTGCCTCCGGTATGAAATAAAAATTGATTATTGCGATCAAGAGGACAATACATTGAATTAGACCAGTACCCGTAATTGACGTAATTGTGTGTGTGGTCAGTATTTAAATAGTTTTCACCAAAGGCATTAACCCTAAGGGGTGAGTATAATGTTTCTGGGTAAAAGATCAGATTACGTAATTCACTAAAATTGAATACATAATGAGCAATCGCATGTTTACTGGGATCGTGTATATGATATTTAGTGCCACCAAAAACGAATACCATAAAGTCCATATACTCACTGGCATAAGCCACATTTAAAATTAATCCAACCGCTTCTTTAGGTACTTGAGCTGGGGCATCAATCGACACATTTTTCATTTCATCGGCACTTGTCCATTGTTCCATGAATATATTTATTGGCGTATCAAGCATATGTATAAGACCAGCAGCTGGTGCATTATCCGTCAGTGAAGTCAGGGTTTTAGTTAACAATAATACTTCTTCTTCCTCAGGGGACTGACTCAGTCTGTCGTTGATTTTATCTTGAAGCAAAAGTGTTAAATCATTAAGTGTTGCCATAATCGCCTCATTGATAATAACCAATGCAGTGAATGATAACCGCTTGACCATCGGTATTATTAGTAAGATAACCAACCATTAATCTAAAACTACCATCTTCAGCTAAAGGTACGTGCAAGCTATTATAGAAGGTTCCATTTTGAGTATAATGGTGTCTATGGTCGTTGATGCTATAATCATCGCCCAATTTTACGAGAACGACATGTCCTTTAACCAACTCTGGGTTCAGTGCCACATTAACGGCTGTATAAGCGGGTTGAAAGTCCATATCAAAGGTATAACTGGCATCGCTCCAATCAGAAGTTAAATTCGGACCCATAACAATTTGATTGTGATCAGAACTTAATGACACATAGCCTAGATTTAAAATTAAACCCTTAGCGGTATCTGGTATAAAATCAGGACGCTGAATAACTTCTTGAAACCTCAACTCACTATTATTAAAAGTATTAAATAATAATCTTGGTGTATCAAAAAGGAATACTCCCTGATCTTTCCTATCCATATCCTTAATAGCGGCCATTGCTTTACTAACCATAACCAACTCTTCGCCAATCAACGCTTCATTGGTTGCTTTAGTGGTAAAGGCATCAATTAGCTTATTACGGACTTCTTTAAGCGTTGCCATAATCAACTCTCCAAATAGCCGACACACCAAACGCCCATACTGAGTATCATGGGTTGTTCAGCACCTCTACCCATTTCTAACTCAATATAGCCCTTATCGTTAAAGGGCACCATCAGTGTATTTTCAAATTGTCCAAAATTGGTCCAGGTGTGTTCATGTTCACCTGGACCAGGATTATTGGCAAATAAGGATACAACTACATGTCCGGATAATAATTCAGGGTTATTAACGAGATTATTACTAAGGCCAATGTCCTCTGCCTGAACAGAATACAGCCAATCTTCATCATTAAGGGTTGCCCCTATTTGAAAATACGCATGACGACCATGGCTATTGGCATAAGCCACGTTTAAAATTAATCCAGAAGCACTATCGGGTACATTAGCTGGTCGATACAAAGGTTGGCGAATCATACTGGGTAAAGGCCCCACATCAACTGTCCAGCGCTTTGCGAATATAGGCACAGGCCCATCGAACATATGTACCTTAGCCATTTTAGGCGCTAAAATATCATGACACTCTTTTAAACTGGATGATGCCAGTAATAATTCTTCAATCGATAAATCCCGATCCAGTTGTTGATCGAGCTGATCCAGTAAGGCTTGACTTAATTCTTGATCACTAGCCATAACGCCTCCTAAGCATAATAACCAAGGCAGTGGGTGATAATTCTCAGTTGAAATACCCTCTCTAAATAATCAGCATTAATAACAAACTCACCCGTTACTGAATCTAAAGGTATTAGTACCCGATTATGGTAACCAAAATAATGATTATTATCAATAGAAACATTGGGGTCTTGCTGTGAGGGTGCGCCATAGTTACCCGTATACATGTTGATAACTACAGGAGGTATCGCTGTATTTGCAGCATCAACTGAATTGTTAATATTGGTAATATCAACTATATAACCCTTATTAGCTACTGACTCAGCTGTCGGGCCTGCTAGTATGAAAAATCCATCCGAGCCAGCTGCGGGTATTTCAGAAAAAGATTCAATATGCACAAATGCATACTTGGCATTATCAGGTAATACCCCTGTGGTTGTTATTGTGATTGGAAACTCAGTGCCATCGGCTAAAATATTATCAGACAAGTTAACACCCTGATCAAATAACACCAGTCCTTCTTTGGGTCGAATAGTATTTAGTTCAGCCAAAGATTTAGATAAAAGCAACAAGTCCTCAGCACTGGTGGTTGGGTCTTGAGATCTGGTTTCTATTACATCTCGCAATGAGGTACTTAATTCATCAAAAGTAGGCATTATTTCATCCTTTAAATAATGTCAAATACAGTTTCGCCTAATATGGTATTGAGTCGAACTTTTCTAAGGCGATCATCCTGCTCAGTATTCTTTTGTGTTATTAGTGAATCCGCTGTAACAAGGGATGCAATTTGCCCAGTATTGGTATTGACTTGAGCAACCACAGCACTATCAGAAGCCTCTAAAGTATCTAACCGACCTTTAATACCCTGATCTTCAAGCTCCAGATTATCCAATCGGGTATTGATGCCTTGATCCTCTGTCTCCAGTAGACCAATTCGATTGGATAAACCAGTATCAGCAGACTCAAGTGCATCAACTCTAGTAATGATCCCCTGATCGACTAACACAAGGGCATCTATTCTATCCGATAGGTTTTGATCAGCTAGCTCTAAAGCTTGTTTATTACCATCAATAGTGGCCGTCAGGTTAGTTAATAGATCATTCAGATCTTGATCTATCTGTTGCTCCAGGGCATCTATTGCCGCAGTTGAGGCGCTGCCGGAGTTTTCAATATCTCGCAGGGTAGCTGATCGGTAAATCAGAGTCTGATCACCAAAACCAGTTAGCGCCGTGCCAAACTTATAAACCCCACTGACTTCCTCAGCCGCTTCAGTGCTGGAGAGTGCGTTAATAACGGCTATCTGTGGCTTAGTCCATACATCACCTGTCTCGCCAATATAAATAACCGCACGACCGTCGAGATTGTAGGCAAACTGAATATTATTAATGGGTATATTGGGGCTGCCATAAGCATGAACATTGGTAATAACTTGACCTTCAGTTACAACCGTGTGTGGCAAAAGATCGCCATCAACATAAAGGGTAAACGATTGATCCGCATCTTGCACTAACATCATAAGCGTAACACGGGTCTCACTGGTGACTCTGGGTAACTCCAAGGTTAAAGGACCAGTATGCCCCGTTGGGTATTGATGGCTAGGCGTGGGTAGATACGAGAGTGCTCCAACTCTAGGCACTTTAGTATCAAGTACCTCTTGTAAACCATCAATAGCAGCAAAGGTATGATGATGATCAGGGTGTGTTATACCCGAGACATAATCACGAATAGCATTAAGGGCAGTAACAACCTCATCAAGCCCCATGAAATTATCTTGCTGATGCTGATGGTGTATAGGTGGGAAAGTGGCCGGTGTTTGGGCAATGTCTTCCCAATTAACCAACCGATGACCAATAAGGTCACTGGTTAGCATAATCAAAGCCAGCTCTTCATCCAGAATAAAATCACCACCTAAAGTCTGGTAGGTAACTTGAACCTCACCATTGAGATTTTTATCTAAAAAGGTAATACTTCCATACAAAGAAGTACCTAACTGCTCTGTACCTAACTTAAATTTATGAGTAAGCGTATAGTCAATACCAAGCGCTAACTCACGATCTGTTGCAACATGAATAACTTTTAGATTGTATGTAAAGAAGGGTGCCATTCTGGGAACAATAAATTGATAATTAAACCCATTGGCGCTTGTGAGGGTGTGTGCTTCGTTAAAGACACGATTGGCAGGTGCCTGACCGGTTTCGTCAAAGGCGTAGCTGATATCCATAGCCGTCGTCCTTCCATTGACCTTTTTATGGCGCAGTCTATCCGTAACTGCTCCGCTTTTTTACTTAATCATACAATAGGAAAACAATATGTACCAATTAATCAAGGGTATCGCCCGCATTAATAAGCAGTGGGTAGATCTAGACAATACTCATTATGGCACTTCTTTATTTGTACTTATGCAGTCCTATGTTGATATTCGATTAACACTTAAACACAGTATCACTGATGAACAGGGCGAGCTTTATCTTGATGATATCGAAGATCAAATACGCGGTAGAACTCTGACGATTCCAGAGTTTCTTAGTTACAATGGTGATCGTTCCCTACCTCTTCGTGATAGCATTACTGATACGGGTATAAAAGGTAAGCTGACTCAATACGATGCCTTTGAGGCGGGTTGGAATTGTTTACCCACCAATCATGGTGTACATCCTGATGTACATGTAATAAACTCAGAAGCCAATGACTTATTATTAACTCGCGATGATACTGATTATGCCCAGAGGTATGAGTATATACTAGTGGCGGTTAACGGTCTTGTTTATCCAACACTGTTAACTGAATATGGTATTTATGTCCTAGGCGCTTGTAATCGACAAAGTTATTATCAAGATACTGAAGTAACCATTATTGATTTTACTAATGTGGGTAAAATAAAATGCTGGCCAATCAAACAAGAAGATATTATTTATCCTAATACACAAAGACAGCCTTTAAGAGAATCTATCTATTTTAAGTTAGCTGAAAATATTAGTGATCGCACTTTGTTTATGGTAGCCAATGGTTATTTAAATATAACCGGAAACGTATTGGAACAAACGGATGTTGATATAGTTAAACTTGATACTCGCAAAATGCCTGTATTGGAACATTATCAGCAAACTAAAAATAGATTTGCCTATGAGGGTATTGATGTAGAGCATCCATTATCAGAGGGTATTAACACTAACCGTTTGTATGATGATCAGAATCTTAGCGCGTTTTTCACTAACCCAAATTGCTTTTTTATCACTCTTGAAAACACTAATGTATTTATCCAGAGTCAACATTTACAAGCCACTGAGTTGCCTGGGGTTTGGGAGATACATGAGCAACCCGAGGGTGTGTTACAAGGGATGTGGGGAGATATAATGAACTTTATTGTCTTTTTACACACAGATCAACTATTTATAGAGACTAGTGCACAGCCGCTAAGTTCGCT
This sequence comes from Endozoicomonas sp. ONNA1, assembly GCF_024606325.1. Taxonomy (NCBI): domain Bacteria; kingdom Pseudomonadati; phylum Pseudomonadota; class Gammaproteobacteria; order Oceanospirillales; family Endozoicomonadaceae; genus Endozoicomonas; species Endozoicomonas sp. ONNA1. The sequence goes on along the minus strand of NZ_JAHHPN010000857.1, from coordinate 50,257 downwards.
ACACCACAATACCACTGATTGGAAAAATAAAGTATGGGCTACTGTTAATCGAGAAACCGCTGCCAGAGTCTTTCACCAGAGGCCCAGATTTACACAACTGTTAGCCAATAAAGAGTAACAGACTGATGAATATATGCAGGAAACTGTTGAGAAAAATAACAAAGCGTGTTAAATCCAATGAATGTGTTAGCGTTTCAGAAATTACCACAGCCGAAACTATATCCGAGGATAGTTATGGTGATATGACCATAGCCAATGTGCATGGGTTGGTCATTGCTTCAAGAGCCTATATTCATTCGGATGAAGTGACAGAATTATTAATGCATTATGTTAATGATTCAACGGCGACTTATTTTTTACTGGATCGATTATTTGATCGATTATTTACTGAATATCGTTGCTGGGTAGCCAGTGGTCATCGGGAAGATATGTTAAGAATGTATATCAATGAGATGATAGATCAAAGGGATTCAGAATTGCATATCAGGTGGTGGCAAGAATATATTAAACAATATTATTGTGCTGAAATTACACCTATGGTACAATTTCAAGTTAACATGGAACCTTCATTTATTGGCAATGCCCAGCAAACACTGCAATAAAGGTAGGGCTAAAGCCCTACCTTTATTTTTTTCCTAAACCATCAATAATTTTACTAATGGGCGATTGTGTATCTATACGACCCCCCATACCCGCATTAATGCCCTCACGCACCGTTTTAAATTGAGTACCAAAGTAAGAGCGCAGCAATAGCGATGGAATGGTTAGTACCACGCCAATAGACTCCCACGAGGGTAACTCTTTTTTATCCCAAGCAATAAAGAGCATCCCAGTGGCATAAGCTCCTAATACCACCACAGTGATAGCAGCCATCGCTAAAATAACCCAAGAGCGGATCTTCTTACCGTAATCGTCACCAGCGTGAATCACTTCCTGAATAGCTCGCCAGTTATTGGCTTCAGTAATCTCAAGATCAATCCGTTTACTCATAAGCTGAGCACGTGTCTCTGGAGGTAAGGTTTTTATTTTTAGCGCCAACTCATCGCCGGTAACGGTTTTAGGATCAACCTGTTCATCATTGCCAAAAAACATATTAGCTAAAGTAACCGCCGCAGCACCACCGGGTCCCATACTGGCAACCGCTGTCTTACCAGCCTTTAAGACTATGTCCATAAAGTCCATAATGTGTCCTCGAGATTAGCGGGGTGTTACCCCGCTAATTATTAAGAATATTTCGATACTCCGTTAATGCTACTGCTAAGGAGTCACATGCGTGTTCATCCAGATTTTCCAGTACCACACCATCATAAATCAAAGGTAAGGCTGATAGTGCTTTAAAGATATCTTCCTTATCTTTAGATTTGCCACTGGCACCCACTGCCTTTTTAACCGTAGGCGGATCATAAGTGGAAAATGACAGGGTGGGGTTATAATCATACACTACCAGTTGTAGTGTAGTAATGCACTCCACTAATGCCTGATAAGCGGCAGGAAAGCGCCCCATATAAGCAGCTTCACAAGCTACGTTATGGGGCTGCCAGCGATTAATTATCTGGGTGAAATAATCTCGATAACCATTTAAACGTACAAAGCGATTAGGGTGATAATCCAATAAGTCTTTTCGCTTACTAAGACACTGTGAACCCTTGATTGTTTCAGAATGTCGAACAGTCACTAGATTATCAATAAAATCAACATCAATTATTGACAAACCAACAAACTGACTACTGGGGTCCACACCCATAATGCGATAGTAGGAATTAACTTTCATCAATCGTTAATTTCTCAGTAGCACCCAGCTCATACTGAAGCGTCAAGGCTTTGTTTAAACTAGGTAAGTGGTAGGGTCCATCACATACCAAAATGGCGGTTTGGGCAGCAATGGCTTCGGCAAAAGAAACATTGCCAGCGCCAGAGGGTACCGTAATGTTTCTATCTACACCTGTCACTATGGCTATCTCTGAAATTATGGCATAGGCTGTATCATTATTGATAACACGACAAGCTTCAATGATTTCATTAATATCATTGACTGATAGCGCATAAGTCACCGGAGCCGTGGTAGTTAGACTATCACCGCTTGCTGGGGTAACGCCACCAACCGCCAGCTCAGGAGGTGTGGGGTTTAAATCTTGGGCTGAAGGTACAAAAGGTACTGAAGAGCTGTTACCATTCTCTACCGTGGTTAAAATGGTTACAGGGGGATTCTCATAATCTGGAAGACGCTTTAAGTAATAAGCATAATAGTCACGACCCCCATGCCTCTCCTCACGGCGCATGGCATAGCCAGCACGCTGTTCAGCGGTCAGATCATTATCTGTCTCTCTTAAGATAAAAGGCAAATGTATAAACAAAGAGGCATCTCTGGAGTGATGTTTATGTAATCCAGAAACTGGAGAACCATCGGGGCCAGTTACATTTTTGTGACCGCCACGTCCTATGGCCAGATATTTAGCATATGGACTTTCATTAGCATCTAAAGTAGCCGAGTCCATAATACCAAACTTTTCATTCAAGGTAGTATTGTTATCTATCTTGATTGGTGCTTTTAGAAACTGAGAGGTTTGTAGCGCAGCACCATAAATGGTTCTTGTTATATTTGACATTACTCTTCCCTTATTGAGGTTCATTAAGTGTTACTAATGGCAATAACACACGGTGTTGAATGGTTGTTTGACCGCCGGAGTTAAGCTCTATTGGAATATCTATTGAATGAACTGACTCAGGTGCTGTCTGCGAATCAACATCCAATAAAAATTGATCGATATCATTAGTGATTGAGCTGGAGCCTTGACTAGCCTCAACCCGTAGTGCAGCGGCATCAAGATAAACAGGACCGCTATCACCACTAACCACAGGTTCACCCAAACGTAGTTGTGTCCACTTTACGGCCAGTGAGGTGGAGGCTAAAGAAGTAGCAATAAATTGCAATGCATAACTTGAGAGTTTTGATAAAATATCCAACATAGCGCGTTGAATATTAGTGGTTGAGCCGGTCAGATTAAGTGATTTACCAGTCGCTTCTTTAAAAATAGTTTCTGATAAAGATAGATAATCCTGTACCCCAAAGCCACTCAGATCTATGTCACGTGTTTGTAGAAATTGACTATAATTATCCGCCATTGACAAAGTACAGTGTGCATCACAATACAAAACTTTAGTTACTGACTCTGCTTGTGCTCTGGCATCATAGTATTCAAAGGCGCTATAGTTATCTATCTCGCTGACTCGTAAATCATATAAATCCTGACACCAAAGATGAAAAAGTTCATTGTTATAAACCTGAGAAATAACAGTATGTTCATTTAACAAATTGGCAACAAACTCTTTTGATACTTTATTCTCTTGAACAAATCCCATTAAAGTATCAAGAGTAGGTAAATCTATACGTCTCACATCATAAACCAGTAGGCTAGGTATTTCAACCAACTCTATGTCAATAGCCTTGTATAAAGTGTATATATACAAAGTTAACGCATCAAGAGGTGAGAGTTTAATGCTAACACCTGTGGTTAGTATAGGAATATTAACAATGCCGCGATAATAATCGCGTGAAGCTAAAAAGGCCCATTGATTCAAAAGCAAATCATCAAAGGATAAAATAACATCATCGCCAATTTCCGTCAGCTCAGACTCCAACGTTTTTGTAGGAAGCCTACCACTGTGGGCTCTTTGCATAGATTTGGGAACGTCAACTAAAGCTTGTGCTACTACATCTGGGTTATCTCTGGCCAAGTCAACCGTGTTATTAAGTAAATCGCTGACCTCACGAGTTTCATTAAAATTAATTGAGTTTAAGGTTTCATCAATACGATAACGCCTAATATCAACGTCCGGGTATAATGTCTCTGGCATAGTTTCGAGATTGTGTGCAATATCAAAGCCAAACAAAGATAGATTTCGACGAGATAGAAATACTCTAACCAGAGATTCAAAGGTGGATTGTTTTCCAGCATTGTTCATGATCCATCTTATATTACGATAAAGATACAATGCTTGATAATCATCTAGTTGACCACGGTAATTATCCAAATTACCATTTGAGCGCAGATAAGTCCAGAGATGAAAACTGTGTACCTGAGGAGTTTTACAGTTATTGAGCCTTATATTTAAAATAGTATTGGGAATATAGAGATACATTAATCCAAGATTAGCGGCAACATAAAGATCATCGGCAGCACTATAAGCGGCTGTGTTATGTTTATTTTGAAAACCATTAATCCATGATTGTAGTTGGGGGATTAGATTAGTTTCAGTAGCTTCTATTAAGCTGTCAGTCCAACCTAGAACTGTGTGGTTATCAGCATTAATGGCTCTATCTATGTCAATGGGAGCAACCACGCCACGAATCAAATCTTCTTCGTCAGGATACTTTGCTACCAAAGCAGTATAGGCTTGATTACCCACCGCATACTCACGAAAGGTTGTTCGGTGAATCTCCATATTTTCTTTGGTAAAATCAATTTCCTCCAAAGTATCTAATGAAGTGATGCGAATATAGGGTAAATCAGCAGCGTGGTATTGGCCGTTAAGATTTAAATAATACTTCCAAGTCTCAGGATGCATTTCATCGATAACAGTACCATAAGCAACTTGAAGACTGTCATTGATTGCTTGGGCAGTTTCCTCTGATTTAATCACCAGAGATCGAGATAATTGTATGACATCTTTTATATATAAGTTATAAACGGAACTGTCCATACCAGTACCTTTATTAATGATCCAGTAGGATGGACCTCATGAAAAGAAAAATTAATCAGTATCGTGCACAAAGACCAAAATTTCCAAAATTTGATTTTAAAGCAGATCAAACCATAGCGAAAAGTGTCTTTCATAAACTGGTAAAAAATACTGAAAAAACTAATGGTAATAACAAGTCCAACCATAATAAATCGAAGATTCCCTCAGGACACACCTTAGAGGGTATGTCCGATTTAATCGCATCCGATGTCATGGACTATCAAGCCATATTCGAGATGCACCCTGATAATGAATTGGCAATGTCCATTCTAGTCTCAAGTATACTAGCGCCTAAGGACTTAATCAGTACTGAATTAGAATTTTCATTAATGAACAATATCCAGGTGGATGATACCACTGGAAACTTTATATCGAAGATTAAAAGCTATTTCACCGAACAATATAATCTGCCTAAGCTATTAACCAATATGTTGGAGGATATGCTATTCAAACGGGGTAGTTACCCTATGGTAATTTTACCTGAATCGAGCGTTGATGAGGTTATTAACTCCAATTGCCGTATCAGTCTTGAGTCTATGACAGATCAATTTACACTCGATGGTGATCCAATAGAAATGGGATTTCTGGGTGATGTCAAAAGAAAAACTAATGTCAGTTTGGAGTCATTGGTATCGCCAAAACGTACAGGGACTGTTGGCAAAATTAATGACTATGTTGATGTAACAGATAACTTCAACGTTCTTAAATGGCCCATGGTTGCCGATAAAGCACGACAAGATCATATTCACGATATACTGGGCTTCACTGGTGTTTCTTTAGAATCCAGAGAGGTACGTTCTAAAAAGACATTATACTCACGACGTGAGTATACGCAAATGCCTTTAGAAGTGGTTAACGTGGATAAAGAAAATAAAAGTCATGGGCATCCAATGGTCATGAAATTAGCTTCAGAGTCCATTATACCGGTACATGTACCTGGCGACCCATCACAACATGTTGGCTACTTTATACTTTTAGATAAAAATGGCAATCCCATTGATAAACCAAAAGAAGCGGGATATTACAAAGAGCTCAATCAAAGAATCAACGATCTGGATGAAACTAAGGACTTATTGCAACAAACTAATCTGGCCAGTGGTCATCATAAAGTAAAACATACTGACTCCGATATTTCTAAAAAGGAGCTACTAAATTCGTATACCGAGATTATCGAAAGCGATCTGATTCATCGTCTGGAAAACGGGATTTATGATGATAACGTCGAAGTAGCCAAACCCACAGAAGTGTATCGTATTATGTTAGCCAGAGCTTTGGCAAAAAAACATACTCGTATACTTTTTGTTCCAGCTGAACTGGTTTGTTATTTTGCTTTTGATTATAATGAAAATGGCATAGGTCGCTCATTATTGGAACAAAGTAAAGTTATCACCAGTATTCGCTCGGTACTTATGCTAGCTAATGCTATGGGCGAGCTTAAAAGCTCTATTGGTCGGACAAAAGTTAATATAGGTCTTGATGCTGAAGATACTGATCCTGAACAAACCGTTGAGTTTATGCTTAATGAATTTTCAAAGCATCAACGCTCGGCGTTTCCATTAGGATTATCAAGCCCATCCGATATTACCGATGCTATTCAAAAAGCATCTGTTGATGTAGCAGTTAGTGGCAATGCTCGTTACCCTGAAACCACCTTGGATATTAGCGATAATAACCGAGGTAATACTAGTGTTAGTACCGATCTTGAAGATAAAATGCGTCGTCGTCAATACATGTCTTATGGTCTTTCTCCTGAAATGATTGATACTGATATGAATATTGACTATGCAGCTCTCGTGGTCAGCTCTAATCTTCTAATGGCCAAGCGGGTAACCAATTATCAAGATAGATTCACGCCTCAACTGAAAAATTTTATAAAGCTTTATACACTTAATTCAAGTTATCTAAGAGAAGAGTTAAAAGAAACTTTGAGTAAAGTTAAGCGAGAAAAAGATGAAGACATGGATGGGTTATTACATCGCATGTTAAATAATCTGATAATCGGATTACCTAAGCCAGATACCACACGCACTGAGGGTTTAAGGGATAGTTACCAGACGTATACCGATACACTGGATATGGCCATTGAAGCTTATATTCAACCCGAGATGCTCGATGGTCTTATCGACTCTGAGGTGGAAGGTGGCTTTGATGCCATTATTGCTTGCATTCGCGGTTACTATCAAAGGCAGTGGTTAGCCAAAAACAATTTACTCCCTGAATTAAACTCACTGGTCGATCCCGATGATGGTGTGGACCTTAAGGGCGTTCATGCGGCACATCTAGAGCCCATGATTAAGAATCTGGCTGAATTTCTAAGAAGTTATCGTAAGATGGGTAGGAAGATAGATAAAAAGCTAGAAGATGACGAATATAAAGAGGAAGAGGAAGAGGAAGATGAGCCTGCTGAAAGTGATGGGGACAATCTGGGTGATGATGGCACTGGTACTGATGATGACATCGGCACTGTTAGTGATATCGATACTAACGATGATAGTGATGGGCAAGAAGCTGGTACGGGTGATCCAGCATCCGATGACGCTAATAACGAGGAAGACGATTTAGGTTTGCCGACCGTATAAAGCAAAAAAAAAAGAGGGGCATTGCCCCTCTTTTTTACGATTAAAACGATTCAGGTTTAATCATGAAATTACCACCATTAAAGATAGAGCGATATACACGCAAGGGCACATTATCACGAGTAACAACATACACAAGGTTAGAATCGGTTTCTTTAATAGTAGCAAAAGTTTCCGTCACCAGATGATGGAGCTGAGGCAACTCATCTTCGGTTAACGTTGATACTTCAGCCTCTTGACCCAGCGCCATCTCAGAAAAATCTATGGGTAAGACCACAACATGAATTTTATCTTGGAAGGGCACCATCATTTTAATTGTTTCAGAAGCAAGCTTCGCGCGATTCAACTCCTCCTCAGAAAGATTTTTCATTTCTTCTTCGGAGAGATCATCAAGTTCAAAGTTATACGGAGAGTACTTAATAAACTCATTCAGACCCTTAGTGGTCAACACTTTAAGAATAGAACGTGTTATAGCACTGTACTGCTTTTGAAAATGATTAAGAACCTTTTCCCCATAAGAATCCTCTATCTCTATCTCCAAATCCTCAATATCCTCAACAAAGTCGCTTGTTGTCCAGCTAATACCAAAGCCCAACTCCAGCAAATCGTTAATCTTATCATTGCCACGTCTAAGAATAGTTGCTTTGATATTTTCTGGTAAAGTTGACTCTTTAAGCGCTTTTGCCAAGCTGGTAAGATCGGCAACATCACTGGGACTGCCCAACGGCGACAGAGCCTTATCGGGTGATTTTAATTGTTTATCATGATAAACAATATCCAGATTTAAATAGCTGAAGGACAATATATCGTGCTCGTTTCTCTCCTTTCCAAGTAACAGATGGTAGTATTTGGCCAGTTGTACGGCGTCCTTAAGACAACCGGTGTAATTAAAATCTCTGAGAATAACATTGTTGCCAGCCGGAACATCCTTACCGCTACGGTCAACAATAGTGTCATCATCTTCTTTGGGTTCAATAATGTCCCAACGTGACGCAAGGGCTTGTGTTGGTACTTCAGCAGTCAGTTTATGGTCTTTATAGTCCATAACATCCTCCAGACTTTTCAAGGGTAAGGTTATACGCTCAAAGGTTTCTATAGACGTGAAGATATAATAGAGAACTCGTTGTGATGCATCCCATAGAAGTGGTGTCTCACGCATGTTCTCTTCTACACCGGATACATCTATCACACTGTAGTGGTAAGCGTATACCTGCTCACCCATAAAGGTCAGTACTAACGTCTGCGGCGGTAACCCTTCAGGAAATAACCGATTCGCAATCTCACCTTGTTTATCAGAGACCGAATGATGGTCAGTCTTTTCTTTAACCTCGACTGTTTTATTGGCGGGTTTGTCTGTGGATTCAGAAGCCCACGCACCAGCTTCCCCACTTGCTCGGTAGTTAGTGGGTTGTCTGGGACTGGTGCCCGAGGACACGGGGTCGATCCTGGGGTCATTCCTGGGGACATATCCGCCCGTAAAGCTTTTCGGGTTGTGAAAGGATTGCTGTGGGTTACCCCCTCTGAACCCTGGTCTTTGGAGTGGATGGGTTTGTGTATTGGTTTGCCAACTTCTCGACTGCGCATAACGGTTCATCGTGTCTCTCGTTCCAACGTTAGGCATTTGAAGGGGTTTACCACTAATTGAACTGGCAAGAGAGTTTTGTTGATTTAACAGATTACCGATAGCATTCTGCGCATCACTTGGCAGCAATTGCCAAAGATCCGGTATATCAACAGCATTAAGTGCAGTTACTATATCAACCACTAGCTGTGCTGCCTGCTGCACCGCTTGCTGCATGGGCATCTGCTGCATCATTTGCTCTGTTACATAAGCAACCCAGTATAAAGTCGACGCATACTCACGATTATTAAACCCATGTGTTGACTGTTGGTTAAACGTAAAGGTCCGCGCTGCGTTATTCTCAGCATTGACCTGTAGATTAATGCGTGTATAGGCATTAATCATCGGAAGATGTTCGTAAGCACCCTGCGAAATATTCTGCGGGGTGCAGGTTACCGGAATACTTTCCGGTTGATTTATTACGATATATTGCGATCGATCCACATGACGCGGATCGAATGGGAGACCTGGCCCTGTATGACTTGTAAAGTTCATAATTCTTCCTTTGGTTAGTTTGCTCTAATTAACTTGTCAGTGCGATGAATTAATTCAGCAAATTTTTCGTTACGGTGGATAACTCCGTGTATATCAATAAGCGCATACGGGTTTAACATAGCTCTACCCGTAGGCTCAAACTTCCTTTGGTTAGTATACGACACTACCTCAGCCAGTGAGGCATCCAGAAACTTAGTCTCATCAACCGAAGCACTACTGTGAGCGCTTTTTCGAGTGACCGATGACTGAGGTATAACCTTTCCTGTGTGCTCAAACAACATGCACATCGAAGGACTGTCAATCGGGTTTACTACACTGTGTTTAGAGCTATGTAGATTAAGAATTAAATCACGCTTCCACTTATCTCTAAATACTTCTTCAATATCTTTTAGCGTTTGTAAGGAGTCACCCCCTCTTAATAAACGAAAGAAGACGTTGTTAATGGTGTAGTAAATATCAAACAACACGTATTTCAGCGTTATAATCTCCTTATTGTACAACCCAGCGTTGTTAGCCTTAAGCATACGCACAGGCATAGTTTCAATGACATTAAACATCAAATCGTACATATCGTTAACGTGTAGACCATGTTTGGCATACTCCTCACGAACAATCACGTCGATATAGGCATCAAGACTATGTAAATGCTCTTCCATACTGGAGAGTAATTGACCGTAATTAGTTACCTCTTCAAAGATTTCCATACCCAGCAGTTTCCTCCACAACCTTTCATCATTGACAAATTCTGGGAGTACCTGATCTGGATAATTATCAACCAAGTGCATATAAGCACCCACTAGAGATTTAACCAGCGGTGTATAATTAGATTTCGGCACTGCAATGGCCGTATCACTTGGCTCATAACGGCGCTTACCAAAGTTAACAGGTTTAATGCGGGTTGATGAACAAATCACCCATTCTTCTTGATCAAGTGTGCGCTCTAATTCAAATACAGTATCAACTTTGACTTCCGTACCTGCCCTAAGAAATACTTCAGTTACACCAAACTTGGCAAACAGATAACAACCAAGAGTGGGTGCCGTAATGCCTCTGCGCTTACTCTTTTTACCACTAGCCTTTTTATTATATATTGCTGAAAAAGCGAGCGAGCTAGTGTTTCTTTGACCATTAGCTAGAAAACTAAAAGGCGCACTTTCAATGGATATACGCGCCTTTAATGGGTGAATAAATAAACCGTTGTGTACTACTGAAAAAGTAGGATCGATCATAGCTGGACTAACGCAAAAATGTGCACCACGAATGGTAATCAACCCACCTTTTCTGGCAAAGGGTAAAAGGCAATATTTTGGTTTTAACTTCTCCACTCTATTGCTACCAGGTTCCGTCCACTCGAAATGGTATTTCATCAAGTAAACGTCCGATCTTGCCCGCTCCATACTTCGACGACCACGTTTCTTTTCTGCCATAACGCGATACATCTCTATTGGCGAGCAACGCTCACAACCCACATACTTCAATCCTTTTGGAAAATAAGCTTCAGAGGCACGCCAGATATCATCTACCATCTTGGCAGCGTATTCCATCTGAGCTACAGCTATCCCATTACCAATCAACGGATTAAATTTAGGTATCCTTTTTTGTACGGCAGATAAAAATTTCTTATTCATTTAGAGACCTTTATTTTATCTCTTTATTTGTTCGCATTAAATATAAGGCCGTATAATAATTTACCTAATCGGAACTTAAAAATTCTTTACCCAATAATACCAAGCTGACAACGCTACTTAATATTAATGGTATATTCTTCAAGGTATCGCTACTGTCTTTACGTCGCATTGAACGACTTTCGTAATAGTACTTATCTTCCATAGCTTGCATTTTACGGTGGTGTTCAAGATCCCTATAGGCTTCTTCACGCTTTTGTTTGTCCCTTTCCAAACGATCCTTTTCTAACTGAAGTGATTTCTCCTGTTCAAGTTTAGCACTATTCAACTCTTGCTTTCTTAACTCAAGCCGTTGTGATTCATCTTTTAACTCACGATCCCTTTGCTCATACACTGAACCCAAAGCTTTAGCCTCATCGTAGCTATTATAGAGTATTATGCCTTTAGCATCAGGGTTATCGGGATCATGATCCCAATATTCACTTCGTACTACATCCAAAGGTCCTTTAGATTCCAGCCCACCTGTTACACCACTATTTAGTACATAAACACCCGTTGTTAAAGTTTCATTAGGGTAGGGTGATACCCGATAGACGTCGCCATTGAAATTAATAAATTTATCATTCACTTTACCCTCATTATCAACCAGATACAAAGAATAAGCAAACTTCTCTGCGGCGTTAACTTCAGAATCGTTTTCAATTAAGTTTCGCTGTACACCTTCACTGCTGTATGGGTGGTGTGGTGTGATATCAGCACTGGCTAGTGAAATCAGTATATCCAAATCAACAATATAACTTACACCACCTCGCTGCTCTACATCCTTTCTGGGTACCCGATGCTCAATGCGCGATCTGAACCCTCTAATGTCAGTGTGAACAAAACTAGCAGAGAAGGATTTTCTGATAGCTTGTTGACGATCGGTCAATTTATCGTTGGTAGGGTCCAAGCGCTTAAGAATGGCTGGTTTGGTATCTTTTGAATGCCAATATTCTTTTTGTATATAAATGCATTCATCCCCTTCACCATTGTATTTAGCTTCTAATTCATACGAAGTGCCGTCACGTAAAGCAATGATAACAGGCACATTGGTGTTATTGATAAGGTTGATTGTGGTCCTTAACTGCGCCTCTTGGTCAATGCTGTAGCAACCCCCTGGAGGAATTGCAGTCACATTACTTGACCAACCATTGATGGACTTTAGTGATTTAAAAATGATCATAAAGTGTTTCCGTCAGTTGTTGCACATCAGTAATATAGGTTTAAAAAAATAATAAGACGGCATAAAAGGGAGGGCCTAGGCCCTCCCTTTAACTGTTACTCAAACCACTTGACTATCGCTTAGGTAGTAACGATTTGTTTAACCTTTTCGTTAATAACTTCAGCGAGTTGATCAACAACAATCACACCCATAATTGGACAACTGTTAACATGCAGGTTACGTGTTTGTACCTGTGACTCAGTCACAGTAGCACCATTGCGTGTGACCTGCACATTAGCAACCAGCTCAGGCATGAAGAAGTTATTACCTAAACTCAGACCATCGCCTTTAGCATTTGGACGCTGGAAGGCCAGGACTATGAGGTTGTGCATACGGGCATCTGGAGTGGTAACCACTTCAAAGTCATCAAAACCAATACTCACAGTACGCTCATCACCAGATTCCCAGATATAGCGATTGAGCACCTGATCAGTACCAATGATCAGCTTAGGGGCTTTCTCAGTACCGCCACTTTCATGATTCAATGCCGCCAGATAGTTAGAGTCACGCAGCATCCGATAAGCAACATCGCGTATGGTGTCAACCAAAATGCTCTGAATATCAGAACGCTTCTCATGGGAGCTGGTGCTGTTAATCTGAGCAGAGAAGTCAATATAACGCTCAAGATAAGTAGGCTTAATCAGGTGACGACCAATACCATCAATGGCAGGAGAAGGTTCACCGGCCTTGGTAGAAATAGCGTGTGCTCTTAAACGCTCAGCGTAGTTCAACAGTGTAGTAACAGAGTTACTACTAGAGCGAGTACGTGAAGCTGCAATCAGAGCTTTAGTATCCACTCCAGCACGTCCACCTGAGATAGGTGCAGGAACACAGATAGGTGAACCCAGTGGGATAGGATAGCGCTCAACAACACTGTTAGTGTCAATAATCATGCCACGAGTACGGTGGTTCAGGTTGCTACGAGTAGCTTCCACATCATAACCAATCACTTCAAAGCTGATATTAGCCAAAGCTGCGACTACTGAAGCATCGGTGATGGCTACTTCGTCACCCGTAGTAGCATCGTAAGCCTTAGCCAGTTTAAAGGCGTTAGCAAAGACTTCAATATTCGCTGTTTCAAGATCCACAGTACCAGACAGGCTGGTGTCAAAGCGATAAGCAAAGGCTTCAGTGCCTGCAAAGGTAGCACCCCATCGAGAGCCAGCTGTATTTCTGGTGTCTGGACCCAGTCTCAGAACATCATTACGGAAGGTCAAAGTCATCTCATGAGAACCACCTTCCAAAGATTTCTGGAAAATAGATCTTGGCAGATCTTTCAACTCAAAAGGCACGACTACAGTTTCTACAGACTGGCCATCATCTTTGGTAACTTTTACATACAGACGCTTAAGACCCACGCGAGGATCAAGGCTATCTGTGGTATCCAGAGTTTGACCACCCAGTACGCCAGGGGCCTGACTGATAGAAAGCAGATCAAGTGATGCACCCACAGCCAAAGGAGCAGTGTTAACTTCAACATCACCAACAGGAACTGCACGTGGATTAACCAGATTCTTATCAACAAAGTAACTGGCGTTGGAGTCATCCGGGTAGTAGTAAGGTACGATGGCTGTGGCATTGTCTTCCAGGATAGTGTGATCTACAGCCGCATCAATCAGGCTAACTTTTTGGAAATCAAAAGCAGCGCCTTTTGCATTACGAGATTGGTCTTTGTGAACGACTGTGCGTGAGACAGAATACTCAGCACCTGGTTGGTCAGGAGTAATTACAACTGTTGGGTAAAAAGCTTCACCAAAGTCATCCTGACGAGAAGCTGCGATGTTATAAACCGCAGAAACGTGAGCATGTTCACGCAATTCACGCTCATCAAAAGCTTCCAGACTGACGTTAGATTCCAGAAAATCAAGGCTGCCATTGGAGCCTGAGATATGTGGGGTAACAACAGTAGCTCCTTCACCACTTACTGTTACGTCAATAGCTTTAGAGTGATACTCGCTAGGAGATCCACTGGCCATCAGGGCAATGGTTCCTGCTTCTTTCTGGTGAGGCAACAGGGACTCATCACACAGATCATGTTCTTCTAGAGAAACGCTAAGTTCACGTTGCACTTCATCAAAATGTGATTGAGCGTCAGCGAACTCTGCATCAGTCAGTGACTCCAGACTGATAACACTGGCCGTCATGGTCTTATTGATAATAGCATCGCCAGAGTTCTTGAGCATAACCTGTAGGTCATCGGCTACATTTTCCAGCTTACTCTTTTTATCAGAGGCGTCCAAAAATCTTGACATTTTTTTGACTTCCTTTGTAAGTAACAGTTTATTTTAGTGGCGTGTCGATTACATAGTAATATAGCAAATTAATCAGATAATCTGCTATATACCATATTACAATTTCAGCCAAGGCCGAAAAGTGGAGATGAAATCACTTCCTCAGTTGTCATAAATTGCTTCATAACATCCAAATGATCCCGTCTCAAATTACCCTTTGACGCAGAGTGTTCACCGCGTACAAAGATTAACCCCATAACATCGGTGTTTATCAGAACCGGTTTTAAACATAAACTAGCCGGTGCATCATTACGGGCTGGGTGCGTTTCACCCTCACACCATAGGTGTAAAATATTGTGTGGATAATTGTCATCACCGCACTGAGTACGAAATTCTAACTCCAACGTATGGGTTTTATCATAATACTTATGTCGGATTGTCTGATCACTTAAAGCAACATTAGTACCACACCCGAACAGGGTAGAAATTAACTTGCGATCAACCCCACTTAAAGCCTGCATTATCTCGTAATTTGAATTAATCATAAAGTAAATTGATAATTCGCGCTGCGATAATATGTTCGAAAGGGACTTAGTATCGGCTAACAGGGAATGAGAATGACCGTTGGCATCCATCCCTGCCCATAACCATTGGGGAACCAAAGTAAATTTCATAACAATTATATCTCCTACGTTTCTGGTTTAGATATGGATAATAAACTTTTATTAATACGAGCAATCACCCTGCTTTTTCGTGAAAGTCAACGAAAAACGCCATCCGAAGACACCATTGATCTAGTAAAAGAGGTTATTGGCTGTGTTGATATACCCAAAGAAACCATGGGTTCTCAGACAGAACGTGAAATACTCGTAGCTCTGGTATCGACCTTAGAGTTACTTATCGAGTCGGGTTTAAAAGAACCTTATGATAAAGATGAATTGCTTCAAAGAATACGAATCAACGTAGGTGCTGAAAGCTTCCTATATAATGCCGTAGAAGATGGTATAGCTAAGGATACCAGTGAAAGCGGCTTGACACGTCGCTGCAATAACCTGCGGGCTGAGTTGAGAAAATCAACAAGAAAAACGCAGGTTAAATCCATACTACAAGAGGCCAGTCGAGCTATTCTTTTTGATGAAAAAAATGTTGATTGGGATGTTTTTGTTAGAAACACTATAGAAAAACTCGATCCTTTTATTAACATTGGCAGCGCATCCGGTCCAGCTTCGAGATTGGATATGGTAAACCTTAATAACCGTGACGAGGTTAAAGCAGTATTTAAAAGCGGTCTTGACTCCTTATGCGGCAATGGTATTATGCGCACCGGATTTCATGGTGTTAATAACATGCTTGATGGTGGCATTCGTCGTGGTGATATGGGGTTGATAGGCGCACTTAGGCACAATTATAAGTCTGGCATGTTACTTGATCTACCAAGGCAGGTGGCAATGTATAATGAACCTTATATGTTCAATGGCGATAAAACACCATTGATTTGGTGTGCCTCTTTGGAAAATGAGTTGCGCATTAATATTATCATTATCTACAACTCACTGACTTATAACACGGGTAAAGAACCCATTGATATGGACAGGCATAAAATTGATATTAATGATTTAGCCAAAAAAGAAAACAAATCAGTGGAAGATCTTCAAAAAGAATTAGAAACTGAAATTGATATGGCAACTCAAGTTATTGATGAACAAACCACAATCAATGGCTATAAATTTATTATGTCCAGATACAATCCATCTGACTTTACTTATCAAGATTTATTTGATGAGATTCGATCTTTTGAAAATCAAGGTTTTGAGATACATATGACCAGCATTGATTATCTACCTATGATGAATCTTAAAGGCTGTACAGGTCTTAATGAATCAGATAGAATACAGAATCTTTATCGTCGGGTAAGAAACTTTATGACTCCCCGCAATATTGCTTGTGTTACAGCACATCAGTTCTCCAGTGATGCCACTAAATTATTGCGTGAAGGTAGAACGGATTTTATTAAGGAGATAGCCGGAAAAAGTTTCTATAAGGGTTGCACCGGGATTGATCAGGAAGTGGATTGGGAAATGGGAATTCACATTGAAAAACCTGGCGATGGAAAATCCTATCTTACCATGCATCGTGGTAAACACAGAAAGCCCACCCCTACCGATGAAAAGTACCTGTATCAGGTTTACAGTTTTGGTGAGGTTGGTATCCCAGATGACATTAATGGTGCCAGTCAGGCACGTAAAACTGTGGGTGGTAATGTTGAAAGCGAGGGTGGTGGTAGAGCTTGGTTTGACGTATAATTAAATAAATTAACCATTTTCGTGATGCCACGAAAATGGTTAATTTTTAAGTATCGCGATTAACTAAAAGGGTAAGTGTAGAACGAGTAATATGTTTATCATTAACCAATCCTGGCGTCGAGGCACTGGAATAATGATGTGCTTTTATAACGACTCCTTCTAGCCATTCCAAAATTTCCCCACGATGGTAGTAAAAGCGAACAGGCATACCTGGATAAATCAACGTGGGATCAGAATTTTCCCAAACAATATCTATCGTTGAGGCTAATCGAGTGGCCAACGCACTACTCTCACGCTGATGATTAATAGTAATTTGTCTAGGTGAGTAAACAATATTATTGCGACCATCGGGACGTTGATGGCTAATATACTCTACTAGATTATTACTTCGATAAACATTAGTACGATTTTTCGAAGTAGTTGAAAACCGATCAATAATTTTATCTGCTTGTAAATAGCGAATGCCATTACCAAGGTTTAACTGATTGAAATCAGTAGGATCACCTTGAACAACCTCACCCGTTGCCATAACAAACACTTGCTTATCTTTCACTTTAAAGGTTTTGTCAGCACCTGCCATGCGCGTTGGTGGCAAATTGGCAATTCGCAGACCACGGGTCGTTGAAGTAAAACGTAACAAATCACACAAAGGGTAAATATACATAATCCCCCTCTGCAAATAGTAGCCTACACCACTGCTGTAAACGCCATACTCTTCTTGGAGATATAATGGCAAATCAAGTAGCTTAATGTGGGGTGGTACTATAATGGCGTGATATTGGCGGGTATTATTAGGCGACACCATATCTATCCCGATTACCGTTGTAAACCCCCCTTCATTAACCCTATCACTGGATACGGGTGTTGATACCCCAGAGGCAGCATTCTGTACATCCCCCTTCATAACTGTTTTTAATATATCCCCTACCCGCGCATCACGATAAATACCTGTAACACTGGCCATCCTGAGATCACCAAGACTTTTATCAATCAATTGAAAGGTTCTTTTAAGGGTCGCAGCTTTATCACCCTGTTCTTTGTTAGAAGTAACCAGTGAACCATCGGTTAGCATTAGTGAATCTGTTTCAACAAGCACCGCCTGAAACTGTTGTATATCAGGACGTACACCTTCTATAGACTCCCGATCCAGAGAACCTACGCGCTCACGATATAGGGTTGCCAGAAGATGATTACGATAAGGATAGATTTCATGAATAAAGGTACCCATGGCTATCTCGACTTCAATAAGAGTTTCATCACAGTAGTTATTTTCATAATCACGAATACGCTCTAGTGAAAGAACAATATCAATTCTGTGCAACTTCCCATTAGCAAGTAGGTCCATGTAGTAACGAAAGTGCACCGGAGGATTGCCTGAATTGGCAATCTCCAGTATCTCTTCGTAAATATTACTTTGACTTATTTCCATCGTTTTATTCCAGAACAATTACCTTCAATAGAGGGTATATAGGAGGTGTATTGAATGCCTTCATGCGGCTCATCATCCTCTCTGAACTCTATAGGCGCAGGCCCCGTTAGTGACTGAGTCGACATAAACTCAGCTATACCCATATCAACCTTAGCCTTTTCAGGACGTTTTGGATCATGTCCATTAAGCCTTACCAATGGCGATAAATCGCGCAAAAGCTCGTCAAGCTGCACCAAATCATCCATCGGTGGGTTGGCACTATCACCGATGCGTTGGGTTTTATTTAGCCAATCGTCCATGTGGTCTTTGACTATTTCGTAAATTCTAGGCGCATCATTAACATTAGCCAGTTGTAACACCGCGCCGCGTTTACGATACTCCACCATGTCATTAATGGTGATCAATCGCTGTTGTGGTAATGAGGCCATGAAATAATCCCGATCGACATCACCTGTGGTATAAGAGCCAAAGAACTCAATCTCTTCGTCACTAACCAGATCAATATTGGGAATCAAACAGCGAAAAGGGTAATGAAAAATTTTATAAGCAGCGCTATGCGTTTCTACCAGACTCATTAATCTCTCCTTAACACATATCGAGCCAGTGTTGTCAGTATAGGTAAATAATAAAACTGATCAATGGTTTCCCAATCAGGAAACTGATTAAATAGCTCATTAACCATTTCAATATCAATAGCTTTATTGTGTAACATCTCAAAGGTAAGCCACTCAATTTGTGACATACTTTCGGGTCTGGCCAGATAAAAATTAGCACTAAAGACATAAGCATCAACAATGCCAGCACTATAGTGACTAGGCTTTGCTGTATCCGGGTTTGGCGCGTCACTGACTAACTCTACCAATTCAGGTGCTGATCTGTGAGACTCCTCCTCACAATAAGTTGTTAAATCACGGATATGACAAACTTCTTTTAAACCAGAATAAGCAATGCCGCCCATTACAGGTATAGTTGGAAACTCGCCAACACTCACCCAACGAATCTGTGGATGAATAATATCGATGTGATCCCAACGCATGGCAACCAGTAAATCCCACAGGGTAGGGTAGCTCATATGACCATTACCTTCAACATTTTTACGTTGTGGTAATTTAATATCCAAGAGTCGTTCAGCCTCAAGAGTATTGAGCATGTAATTAACAATAAACGGATCATGTGCTTTAATTTTATCCGGCACTACTATGGTCCGATATTGTTTATCGTAAAAAACCCTTAGCCACCACCGACTCCACTGTGTTATATCGGCTTCTAATTCGGTGTGCTGCTGATGGGTCTCAGGGCGTAAATAGGGATTTTGACCCCGACCTAAATATGACTTATCAAATATCAGAGTTTTAACAACCTTTTCATTCAACTCATCAAGTTTATCACTATCAGCATACTGATACAAACGATAACTAATTTCATAAGCCGAAGCTTTTAAAATAGTTTTACGACTTACCTGTGTTACTAAAAACAGAGCTTGACGACCATCGCCAACGTGAGCAATAAAGATATCATTGAGATTAGGTTTAGTACCTGGATACATAGTCGAGGTACCTTCAACAATAAAATTACCCGTACCCTCTTCTTGGGACTGGGTTAGAGGGGATGTAACTTTAAGTTCAGCCTGTTGAATCTTCTCATATTGCTGGTAAGGGGCATCTGACCAATCGGTAAAAGGCGCTGCTTCATCTTCAGCGCCTAACAGTTGACGATGATAATCTACCGTCCACGATGAGCCCTCCATGTACACCAATAATGAAGACATCTCAGTGTATTGACTATTAATAACAGCGCTGTCTACAGGCTCTTCTTTAGGAGTTACAGGACTTGGCACTATAGGCTCAATTTCTTTTTTCTTAGTGGGGTTGCCAATAATCATGTTAAGATCCTCAATGGGCTGTCACAGTAAAGATACCTACGTGTAAACGACTCACTTCAATACCATTGCTATATTGACGATTGGTTGTTCTTATTCTGGCAATGGCTTCAAAAAACTCTCTGCGATTCATGCGCCCGTTACTGCCAATAGGTGGATGATTATCCAAAGTAAAAAGATCAGGGGCTAATGCGATTAACAACATCTTAGCTACTTCACCTTGATCCAATAAACGAGTAATGGCTTGATCGGATAAAAGTGAAAGATCATTAACTAGTGAAATTCTAATATGATGTCTACGTCTTGGGTCCATGGGATTTTGTGTAGTTACTTTACCCTGGGCATCCATAGTTAACTCAACTTCATCCAACCAATGCTCATCAATGTAAAGCTGCACATGCACTGGGTGTTGCTTATCCTGAGTAACCTTCTCTGGATACTCAAGAATATAATCAAGTAACACTGGATGGAAGGTATAGTCGCCAAGATTAGTTATATCAAAAACTTCAGTGGGATTATCAGTATCTACACCTATCATTGCCGTCAGTGCTGTACTGGTAGCTAAAGGTACTCGCTCGGGTAACCAATCATCAAAGCAGGGTAGGGTGATATGCTTAAAGGGAGGGAAGTTACCAGCGTCATCCATGTAATCTAAAGTTTCTCTAACATGATCAAGATAATATCTGGTCTTAGAACCCAAGCCATTAACTAAAGGCGCATTATGATCACAATCAAGACGAAACTTATCACCCACTAATTGATTGTGTACCATCATCGGATAAGTCATGCTAATAGAGCTGATCTTATCAAACATAATCGTGTAAGTAAAGCTGACTTCCCAATTCTCCCCATTACCGCCCTTATTAAGCTCAGGTCCAAGCGTCCAATCAAAGACTCCGGTAATACCAATCTGTGTTTCATTTTTAACCATCACCTCAGACTGTCCGGCTAAATCAGCTACTAAACCCACTCTGGGGTGAAAACGAGATTTTAAATATTCTTTAAGACTTTCATTATAAGGCGAGACTGTCTCACGCAGACTATGTAAGTGGTGCAATACCACTAAATATTCTTGAGGAATAACATAATGGTAGTTCACTTTGTGCAGCATAACGCCATGACCCATAATAACCTTACGACGCATTCTATCACGCCACTGCTCCACTTCATGTCTTGTAGGCGCTTTAAAGCTCACAGAGAAGGTTAACTGAGTTTCACTATAGATAGGCTCAATATTAATTGCCAGTGTGTCATCGCAGAATATGAACGGCTGAGAGCGACTCCTGATAGAGGAGTTGTAAATGCCCTCTTCCAAATACTGCTCAGTGACTTCTATTTTTAAATGCCGCTCATTATCAAAGCGAATCCCTTCATCATTGGTCAGTGCTGAGCCAGACTGAATAGGTCCAGAGTTAGCCCCTGGAAAGATAACAGGAATATCTTTTTCAATCCCTGTCTGTTTAAGCATGTCATCAACGACTTGGAGGGCAACAGGGCGAATAATAGTTTGGTAAGTTTGGGAACAATCAACGGTTAATTTAGGCATAACCCGACCCTCTGGTAAGTTCTATAACATGCGGCATAAAGGGGAGGGCATAGCCCTCCCCTTATTAAGTCAGGCTTTGCTATTCAGTTTAGCTAGGTTGTAATAAAGGAACATCGGGAAAATACGTTTTAAAATTCCCTTCAACAAATCTATCAACACGCAGCTATCTACCAAGACATTGTTATTCGCCATCTTCATCGATTAAATGTTCCCACTGCTCGGTCGACATTAAGGTTTTATATTTACCCGCCATTTGATAGAAGGGGTTAGCTCCCTTAACCTCAGTATTCTTTATCAAAGTAATACGTGGGTCTTCACCACTATGATCAGTGGTTTTTAAAAGGTTGGCGCTTGGCTCTTTTGATGATAACACCACAAGTTTACCATCGACTACATCAATAGCCACGGCATTGTTGCCAATGCGCTTTATTGCCTCTTCAGTAAACTCAACTCTCGGTTCAGACATTAGACACTACCTCAGTACTGGACAGTTTAAAGTATACCAGAGTAATGTAATTTTAAATAAATAAATACCTTAACGTGAACACTAGATTATACAATATTCAGCATAAAGGGGAGGGCAATGCCCTCCCCAATATTCACTCACCTAAGCTTACTTAAACTTAGACAGAGATTTGTTAGCTGCAACCAAAGCGGCACGACAAGCGGCCATGGCAGTAGCTTGAATGGCACCGTGTGGCTGGGTAGCCCAACGAGACCAAGCATTGGCATAACCAGCAGCAACACGCCAGCTGGTAGTTTGATCAGAAGTCAGATCATCCGCTTTGGAAACCGCTTTACTGGCTTTGCTAGCAGCGCTGTCAAGCTTGTCACGAGCTTTTTCCAGATCCTTTATACCCTTACCACCGGTAAAGCCTTCAATGGCATCGCAGATAGCAAGAATTTCATCAGCCATCTCAATGCAATCAGCTGGCATGAGAATATCAATCTCACCATCTTCCAGAGCATCTTTAGACTTAACGGAGCTTGACATAATATCAATTCTCCAGGACTGATAAGCACGACCTCTGTATTGTTCACTGATACGCGCTTTGTCATTTGCGTCAGTAGCAGCTGCTAGATTAGATGCAAAGTCTTTAGATTTATCAGGGAAATGCATGAAAATAGATTTGTTACCCAATAGATCAAGACGCATTGGATTAACAGCATCTTTCATGCGGGGATCTTTTTTAGCGGATTCTTTGACCAGCTTTTCAAGACCAGCTGTTTGAGAACCCATACCTACAATAGTATCGTTAATTTTCTTCAAGCTGGCAACGTCGCTTTCAGCTTCATAATCACCTATAGCTGAAGCTATATCCATGCCAATTTTACCAAGACCTTTGGTGTAAGTGTCCAGCATGTCATTACACAGAGAACCGATGTTGGCCAGACCTTCTTTAATATCTTTAGGACTGGTTTTCAGTTTGTAATTAACAGACAGCACATTAGCTTCAGAGCCCAGAGTGATTTTGTTCTCATCAGTGTGACCGCTGGCTTTGTCTTCAGCTTTAGCTTTCAGTTTTTGGGCCGCTCTGCGCAGAGAAGGAACCGCACCAAACATGCGATAGAAGAAATCTTTTACTTTCTTCCACAGCTTTTTCACCATATCACGAATAGATTCGTAAATGCTGACAGCAATCTCTTTGATGCCTTCAGTGGAGATAGTCGCATCGTCGTGCGACTCAAGCGAAGGTACCATCTCAGCGGGCTTAATGCCAGTACCAGCCAGAGCAAGCTCAGCAGCGCTTTCAACCAGTGCTTTGTGGGCAATGGTAGGCTCATCAATAGCATCGCAGACTTCAGCCAGACCTTCCAGGGCTGGAGCTACGTCTTCCATACGCTTGAGTTCTTCGGAGATAGTAACAATTTCGGAATACTCTTCCATTGCTACTGTCATGTTAAAATCAACTTCTTCAGTTGACAGTTGTGCAGCTTCTACATGCACATTGCTGTTGCCCAGCAGGGCATTACGCATCAGGCTCATTGCAAAACCTCTTAGGGTTATTAAATTTGAAGGTTCTTCACATAATGGGGAGTGCTCCCCATTATGCGGGATCGACTTACTTATACTGAGCCAAAGACTTCTCGCAAACGCTCAGCAGTGCTTGGGCTGAACCTGTTACAAAGCCAACCAGTTGGTTAGTTGGAGAGTCAATGAGTTTAACCAGTGTAGAAGGAAGATCCTTAACACGGTTTAACTCACCGTCAATGCCATCGAGGTCATTGGATTTAATAGCCTTAGCCAATGTATCACCAGCTTTAGTCACTTTATCTTTTTTCTTACCACCCTCTATAGAGCGATTCTCATAATCAACGATAGACTGAGCAGCAGCAGCCACACTGTCGGCGATAGCACCAATGTCAGACAGCGACAAAGTATCGATATCGGCTTCATTGTCTACTTCTTTGGGCTTAGTATTGAGGTTATCAAGCTTAGACACAAAAGAGGTGCTAAAGCACTTATGTATAAGCTTACGCCCTTCTTCAGTCGTGTTGTCAGTATTGAGACCAAACTTGACGGCCCACAATGCCTTGCCACCAAACAACTCTTCACTAGCGTGCCACTCAGCACCCAACTCAGAGTCATTGCTAAACGAGGTGTTACTGGCTGACTTACTGACCGCAATGGGCATCCCATCGGTGTAATCTGGAACACCTTCGTAGATCCTCTTAATCCAAGTATCATACTTAGCTTGGTCTGAAGTATCGACATCAGCAACCACGTCAGTAAACCTATCAATACCTTTGAATGTACTTTTAACGGTATTATCAAAGAACTTAGTAGCTAAAGCCTCAAGTGTGGCAGCGCCGCCCTTAAGATCCTTAACACTACCGTCAATGTGCAATTTTTTAGCAACATTGATAGTAATTTTACTTTCTTTAGCAGTCCCACTAGCGTTACTAGCTTTATCAGCAATAGCTTTAGCCTTTTTCACTAGCTTACTTGAAGCAGCAAATACTTTAACAAACCACAGCTGGATTTTCTTTTTCAGCTTTAGGATATTCTCTTTAATAGACTTCCAAATGTCCTCGATAGTTTCTTTGATACCTTCAACAGAAACTCGGGTTGCAGCCAGACGCTCACTGGCACCGCCAAAGGATTCCATAGAAGGTACAATTTCACCATCAAACAAACGGCTGGTCTGTTGGGAAACAGCCAGCTTCATCATAACGGCACTATGACGATCCAGACCACCGTCTTCCAATGAAGCTTCAGCTGCTTCAGCAATGGATTCAAGAGATGCAACAATCTCAGACATTTCTTCAATGCCTTGTTCGGTACGAGCCACTTCAACATTCAGCTCAACCATATCCTGCATATCGGACTCAAGACCTTCAACGAGAGTGCGCACTCCCTCAGAATCTTCCTTTTTATTACTCAAAAACATCGTACGAAGATGTGACATAGCTTTTCAGCTCCCTGTTACCAATTGGTTTTTAATGGGTTCCCATAGTACATTGCAGTTAATGTACATATCATATCGGTTAAACCATCTTTTTGTTTAGCCCAACGAATCATAAGATTCTCACCCGAGCTACAAAGTTGCTTACAAAGATTTTGTATTTCAATCTTTGTACAAGACTTTTTAGCTTGCTCGGTAATAACCTTGGGGGTAATAAGCATTTTATTATCGCCACCAAACTCAAGTAGACAGGCCCAACTCATGGGTTCCATCTGACGCTCGCCGGTAATAATAAAACGTAATGTATCCATCATAAAGTTAAAGTTATGCTCACAATAAATGGTCTTAGACACATTTTCAAGCCACCACAATGGATTTTTAAGACCTTTATTATTACCGTATTCTACTAATGAGCAAACCCAGTCTATAGAGGGTTCTTTGCGACCCATTTCCAGCCACTGCTGATACAAAGCGAGAATTTCAGGATCACAGACTCGATACATACGATTGGGCTTGACAGGTTTACCAAGAATATTAGCGGCTTGATTGGAAGTCAGATAAACCAATCCACTTTCAGATTTATCAGTCATCATCCTCCTCCATCCGGTGGATCTTATAAGCCAGTTTTTCAATGCGATCCTGCGTATACTCAATGTTCTGTTCAAGCTTGGCATCACGCTTACCAGAGCGTGATTGCTTGAGGTGGAACAGTTTTAACTCCAGCTGAGTCTTTTCTTCCTGAGCCAACTTGTACTGCTTGGCTTGCCAGTTAGCAATAGCCATACGAACATGAAAGATAGGATTCATAAATACTGGAATCAAACCAAATCCAAAAGGATCAATACGACTGGCACCTACGGTTTCTCGAACATTTTGAACGTTCTCAGGGTTAATATCCATATCAGGAATCTTCTTCATGGACTTTTCAACTTCACCCACGGGGCGGTTAAGTATATTAAGTGCGACTATGTAATTAGTCAGATGCTTTTGAACGTGTTTGGCATCGATCGATTTAAAAATATCTCTATCAGCTTCTTTATTAACAGTACTGGCTTCCAGACCATAAGTTAGTAGCAAGAGTCTACGTGAGGTGGTGTTTATAAAACGCAACATCTCGGTATACTGAAGCAAGTTTGCCTTAATGTAACTCAAGGCATCAGCCATAACATCGTTGCTGTAGCTTTTATTAACCAACACACCAATATCATCAATGACCTTTAATGAACGATTTAATATCTGATAGATAGAAGATATATAATCGTTTTTATAAGCATTTTCTTTAAGATAGTTTTTAAACTGCTTATCCCAAGACTGAGTTTCACGATGTTTAAACTTATTGGTTTTAAAGGCTTCAGAACCCGCTTTAAAGGCTGGAATAGTAATATCAACCAACTCTTCTCTGGCAGTTCTCAGCTCTTCAAGGATACGTGTTTTCTCAAATGAGGGTAGCAACGAGCGTACGTAAGTATCAACTTTCATCTAATAGTCCTCAGAAAGTGGGGGTATTGGAAAGCTGATAGGCTTTCAAAATTTCAGAGACATCAGGACCACTACTGCGTGCCTGTTTCTTAATGTCCTTAACCGATAGTTCAGTAGGCATATCAAGCGATCTGTGGTAGATAGTTACCTGCTCCCACTCTACATCAACAACTACCATTAACATAGTAGAGGTGGCTTTAAAAATATCTTCACGTTTGCGAAAATTATCCAGTTTAAAGTTCAGTCGTCGCTCAATGTCCTTAGCTGTTTCTTTACTAAGAACAACAATGCTAGATGCTGTGTTTACTGAAATATCACCGGACAAAATAGACGAAATTTTATTTTTACCTTTACGAGTCAAAATGGCTTCATAGATGCCATCCTTATCAGCTTTCAATGCCTTCTTGCGATTATCAATCAGATCCTGACACAACACCAGATCACGAACAAACTGCAACTCACCAGCACGCCAGCGGTGATAGCGATTTTTAACAGAACGATCTTCAGACTCCTCAGTCAATAGAGCCGATAAAGTCTCTGTGCCCAAAGTCTTGGCATTAAGTCTTACCATTACCGGAATAACAGCTCTATGTCCATCGTCTTCAAGCTGGACTTCCAATACTTTACCCACAGAAAGATTAACTGAATCATCAATGTTCTTAATGGTATCTCGACCAAAGCCGCGCGCACTGCCACGACTGTCATCGGACTGATCACTTCTTACCGCCATATTAAACGAAGGCAGCTTGTCTTTATAGTCTTCAGTAGAGACAATAAATTTCTGTGCGCCAGTACCTGCACTTGAGAGAGGGTCACGATTGGGATTTAGCTTATCCAGCAATCTTATAGTGTCCACTCTTCCAACATTCATGGAAATAGAGGCAGCCTGAAGATAATAAGCGCTAAAAAGTGAAACAACGGACTGAAGCACGTCACCAATAAACGACTGACTTTGGAGCTTGCTCTCAACCATACAGATGGGCTCAACCCGTGTAGGCTGAGTATATTCAATCAGAGAATCCGATTTTGCACTGCGAATAATATCGCGTACTTTAGGTATTACGGACAAAAGGGTATCAGAAGAAAACCCATTTTTTGTTTTCATAGTTTCAGTCCTTTGGAGAACGAATAAAATGATAAGGAAACATGTTGGACCCTCACACTATGTGTCGAGGGAATCAGGGTTAGGGGAGTTAAAGTCAGCCACGGCAAATAGTTTTTTAGGGATAAACCATGCTAACATATCAAGTCCTGTAAAGGCTAACCAAGACAATGTTGGTCTGACCTTCTTTACAAGACCTTGCTTAAATTTATCATACGATAATATATCCGTTGTCAGACAACTGACCTCATTGGTCAGTAAAGACCCTAATACCATGCAAAGGGCTATTCGCACACTTCTTGATCCTTGGGGTGCAAACCAAAGCGCACGCCGTGAAATGATTAGCTCACCAATCATTGATAATCAGCAGGCATTTATTGCACCTTTTACCAACCACTTACAATCTATTACAGGTTGGCCAGATGAGACACTGGATCTATTTACATCAGAACCTGGGTTAAAAAATGAAGTTTACTCGCAGGTAGATCACGTGGGTGAGGAGTACAATGCTTTCAGTTTAAGCGCTACCTTTAGAAATGTAGTGGGTGATCCAATAAATGCTATCTTATTTGCTTGGCAGCATTACGCCAGAAACGTTTCAAGAGGCACCATAATACCTTACCCTGAGTTCATTGCTGAGCGTGAGTTGGATTATCAAACCCGCATTTATCGTTTAGTGCTCGATCCTACACGCCGCTGGATACAAAAAATTGCCGCCTGTGGCGCGGCAATACCTCAGTCTAATTCACTGGCAGCCGCCTTTAATGCCAGTCAGGACATACCTTTATCACAAGACAACGCACAGGTCAACGTACCCTTTCACTGCGTTGGTTTTATCTATAATGATCCAGCTCTAATTCGTGACTTTAATGCCGTGGTAAAAACCTTTAATGGTTCAATGAACGATGGTGTTCGTGAACGTAACTACATTAAGCTCACACCCGCCGAATCCAAAGCCTTTAACTATCGTGGCTACCCAAGAATTACCCACGATATGGAGCTTGAGTGGTGGGTAGATAAAGAAACTTATAGCAACATTGCTCAGGAGTTAGGTCTATTACCTACAGATTCTGCTGATATTGCCAGTACTGAAAGTGGCTATAGAGAATCTGTACGTCAAGCAAGTAGTAAATTTATCGTTTAAAACAGGGACTGATTATGTCAAGCTCTTTAAAAGATTTAAAAAATAATACTTTAATGTTTAGAAGTAACCCCAATGCTATACAAAGGGCTGCTTATGATTTGCTTGAAGGTGTCTCAGATGAGAGTTACCAAATATTAACACCTACTAATCCGTTTGTATTTCTTCTGGAGGCAGCCGCAGCTACCGCTAGTGCCGCTATGGATTTTACAGCTACCGCTACACGACAAATATACCCTGAGTTGGCAGTCACTTATGAGGATTTGTATCGACATATGTCCGATGCCGATTATAGGGATAGATTTGCCACACCGGGTCGAAGTAATATCTCTATCTTGCTACTTAAATCTGAAATAATAGAATTGGCTAAAGAGGTACCCAATACTTCTTATCGAAAACTAACCTTACCAAAAAACACTGAGTTCTCTGTAGCAGGGTACCCATTTGGATTTCACTACCCAATTGATATTAGAGTGCAAGCACACGGTGGCATTCAAGTGGTGTACGACTCAAGGGTTAGCTCACCTATTGCACCTTTGATTACTAATCAGCTGGAATGGAGTCGAATGGATATCAATAATCTTGAGTTTATCAAGATAGATATTCCAGTGGAACAATTTAAAGTAGCTACTTACAGTATAGCACTTAATGCTAGCACAGGTTTTACAGAGCAGTTTGAATTTAACCATCACTTTTATTATTGTCGAGTTTATACCAGTAATGCTGAAGGTAGTTGGTCTGAGATTAAAACCACACATTCTGAACAGGTTCATGATCTTAAAAATGCTACTGCGGTACTTAAAGTTACTGAAGGTTCTTTAGAGGTCCATATACCACAATATTATTTTAACAGTAATTTGCTTGGCAATAATTTAAGAATTGACGTTTACACTACAAGGGGACCCATAGACTTAAATCTGGGTAATTTTGATAGCACGGCATTCTCTGCCCAGTGGCGTGACTTTGACAATCTTGATGAGGGTGCTTTTGTTGCACCACTAAGTGCTATTACCGGCTTCTCAGCATTTTCTGCCAGTCTGGTAGTGGGTGGTAGTCGATCCTTAAGTGTTGAGCAGCTTAGAGAGCGTGTTATTCTTAACGCCAATCTTAGCAGCACGCCCATTACCCAAGATCAATTAGCAGCCTCTATCACCACTCTTGGCTATAGCATCATTAAGATTATTGACAATGTTACCGATAGGGTATATCAAGCCACACGAGCCTTACCCTCGCCAGAAACTGAAGGTACTACCACAGTAGTGGGAGCAATGATCGAACCGGTGGCACTTATAGATGGTGATACCTCCGATGAACACGCTTTAACCAACGGCACTCAAACCACATTATTGCCCAGTAATATTTATTGGTTAAATGGCAATCAAGTAACAAGACTTAGTCAATCTGAAGTTACCAGTTTAAATAACCAAGAGAAGAACGTTAAAATCAATCTGTTTAATAATAATCAGTATCTGTACTCACCGTTTCATTATGTGTTGGATCGTAGCGATGACCGCTTTGATGTCAGGGCTTATTATTTAAATGACCCCGAGCTGAAATCTCGCTATTTTGAAGGTGAGAATTCCGAACTAGGTTATCAGATGACAACCTCCGGGATTAATATTACTGCTACAACAACGGGCTTTATCATTCAACTTAAAACCCGTGGTGATGTGCGCATTAATGCGCTTCCTGACTCACAAGTACATACCCAACTATCCTTTATCCCTAAAGGGGAGACGCAAAGAGCTTACATCAATGGCGTACTCATTGGTGAAGTTGACGATGAGCGTGTGTATGAGTTTGAACTCACTACTCGTTATCACATTGATGATAGCCACCATATCGAGCTGACCAATGCCAAAATGTATAGCTCAGATATTCAACCCCACCCAATCAATCTCAATGCTCAGTTTGATCTACTTTACATCGTTAGCGGATTAAATAATCAACCCGATGGCTCCTTGGATGATTTATTGGGTGAAGATTTTTTACCACCTGAAAGTCATGTGATTATCCATGAGCGCTTAGCGTTCAAACTAGGCACAGCGCTGGTTGATCTTCTGACACAATCACGCACCAGTATAAGCTCACAGGTTTATCGTACCCATGAAGCGGATGTACCGATGTTGTATAGCGAAAACGTTTATCGCCGAGATAGTGATGGTTTACCTGTACTGGTGGACGATGGTAATGGGGGTTTGGAAGCAGACCTCATCCATGCTCTGGGAGATCCTGTATTGGATGATGAAGATAATCCTGTTTACCTACATCGCAAAGGTGATATTAAAACTGTTGATGGCCAACCCGTTATTGATGGTGAGAGGGGGCTCAAGCGATTTGTTAATCTATTTTTAATGGATGGCAGATACCTTAATGTCACTGTAGAGGATCAACTGAATTATCGAACACAGGTTCCAAAAACCATCGTTGATTATTTAGATAATGATATTGCTAATCTTAGTGAAAATATGCTGGAACGTACAGAACTGTATTTCGTTCCTAAGCGTAATTTAGGTACACTGGAAGTTACCGTCGAAGATGGTGATAGGCGCTTAATAAATGCAGCGCAGGGACTTCAGATTGACTATTACATGGACAATCAGAACTACAATGACACCAATCTTCGCCAAACCATTGAGCAGATAACCAGGGTTATTATTAACGAACAAATTAATCAGGCAACCATTAGTTTATCTGGTTTTACCAGCGCTCTAACAGTGGCGGTTGGTGATGATGTAGTATCTATGAAAGTATTGTGGCAGGGCGATGATATACCTCCTGAAACCTTTACACTACTGGATAACTCCACCAATACCACTATACGTCAAAAACTGGTTGTGCTTTTTGATAATAATGTACAGTTAGAGGATGATATTACAATTAATTTTATCAGACATCAGACGTAATAAAAGGAGGGGCTAGCCCCTCCTTTATGCTGACTCTCTTTTCTCCAGATTCCTAACAAAGCGTTTCATCACTTTTTCCACTACTTTAGCCTGTTGGAGCACCTCATGAGCAGCTTTAGCACCATTGTGACAAAGCTTGATAAAATCAACACCAAAACCATATATTTCAGAAATTACCTTACTTGCCGCAACCACCTCTTTACCAAAAAGATTCATATCAGCCATGTATATTTTAAATACATCAGGTAGCTTATCACCATCAATATCCCCAGCGTCTACCAGCTCAACATTATTAAACCTGTCATGCATACCCTTGATAACTAACACATCCTCAGGATCAGCTGGAAATTTAATCGTATTAGCTTGAATAGCTGAATTCATAAAATCCTCTGGTTTTTCTAATGTTTCTTTAGAGTATTCTAAAAAAGCATCGCGTAAACCTTTTACATAGTGGTAATGTTTAGCTGGTTTATCGCCGTTACCAATGGGATAATGTTTAAGTTTGAGTTTTTTAGTAACATACTTGGTGGTTTTAAACACTAGATCGGCTAATTTCTCATTAACTATCTTAAATGCACTTATTGAGCTAACCCGTTCTTCCTCTAACTTATTTTTCAAATCATCAGTTAAGCCATTTTTAGCATTATAGAGCTTTGCAAATTTGGCCAATTCATCATTCATCTTTGTAAAGCGCTCGACCATGATATTCATGGCTTCTGTACAAGGCTCATATATGTCATACAAACGACCCAGAACATGGTGGGCATCATCCGGGTTGTCAATTACTTTAAACAAAGGACTCGATGTACCTTCCCACTTCTCGATTTTAACATCAAGAAGTTTCATATCACGATCCATTATTTTGGTAAGTTTTGACCATTCCTTGTCTGTCAAATCGTAACCCGTTTGTTCGCTAATACGTGGTCTGAGACTTTTAAATTGTTCTTTGCCCGCCACCGCTATCTCAGTAAGATCACTAACTTCCTTTTTGGTATAACGGTGATCAGACCTACTATCGTCCCCACGGCTACCCCCTGAAAGCCAACTGATAATCCTACCAAGGCCGGTCAATAAAGCGCCCAATACCCTCATAACAAACTCAACGGTTTTTCCGACTAAACTGAAAATAGAGGATACCACACCTTCCATTGATACATCAAAGTTGGTGGTACTGGGAAGTTCGGTATAAGACTGCACCGGATAACGACCACCGTGCCAATCGGGATATAAAACCTCCATAGCTCGAGCCCAGTTTCGAGAAGCGCCTTCAGCAACCAATTTATCGTGTAAACTCTCCAAAGACAGTGTTAATTCATCCAAGACAACAAAATCGCTCTTAGAGTAAATATCAGTTAATTCAGAGAACTCAATGTCCATAGTAACCCCACCGTTAACAATCAAATAAATTCTGCGGGGCTTTTACTTCAGACCAACCCAACACTCGTTTTTCATTATCATTAAAATCACCAACAACAACGCCACCAGTAG
Organism: Endozoicomonas sp. ONNA1; assembly: GCF_024606325.1. Taxonomy (NCBI): domain Bacteria; kingdom Pseudomonadati; phylum Pseudomonadota; class Gammaproteobacteria; order Oceanospirillales; family Endozoicomonadaceae; genus Endozoicomonas; species Endozoicomonas sp. ONNA1. Next base: position 17,028 of record NZ_JAHHPN010000857.1, on the reverse strand, counting down.
TCGTCGGGCTATCAAGCGTTAAAAGTGATACCAATGAAATAGAGGATGGAGTAAAGCAGATGCGATACCTGATAATCCAGATTGAATAGGTGATATCGAGAACAGCTTTAACATTTACTGGGTATATTTCATTGATCTCAGACAGTACCCGCTCAACATCCAGAGAGTTATTATTAAGATACCAATTACGCACTGTAATGTTTGTGGGACTACTGGGTAAAGGTAGCTGATAAGCCAATTGTCGGGCTATTACTGCTGCCATTACTTTACTGCGCCGCTCAACGCTGACTCCGCCCTGATCCATAGCTTGTTTAACGTAGTTAATAAATTCACGTTTTGACATATTAGCGATCTCCCATCACTTCTATTTTTTTAGCACTTGCGAATAAAGCATTACCCACTAAAGCCTCAAGATCCTTCTGAAACTCAATAGCTTTAAATTGTTTTCTTCTCCAGGGCAATACATATTTGGCCATATACTCAAATAAACCATCATAATCATTTAAAGTTTCTTCAATGGTATTTAGTGTTTCTAACTGCTCTAAATATTCCTTGGTCAACTCTATAGGTATTTTTTTCTTTTTAAGGCGATCGATCAGGTCACCCTTGATCCGTTTGATGCGAGCTTTGGGTGGATCATACTCATCGCGAATAGGTACAGCTGCTAGAAACAGTAACAATAAAACAGGCGATCCACCAATAACTGTTAATGCGGTAGTAACGACCTTAACTACTTCAAGTAGAAAAAACCCAGTGGCGCTAAAGCTCGCTGGATGATAATGCATTTTATAAATCTTATCTAAAGCTGAAGCCAGACTAATGCTAAACCCGTGTCGTGAAGCAAACTGATCAGCAAGAAACTCATAGCTGTTCTCATCGTGATAATCTGTACCTAGCTGACTGCGATTACCATGTACTTTGGCACCCACAATAATGGCATTAACGGTTCCTGGTTTACGAGTATTAGCTAAATCCTCAATGCCATCAAAATCAATGTCGGTAAGATCCTCAACCGCTTCAAGCAGCTCCATCTTCTTGGACTTAGTATCCAGTCCAGACCAACGATCGGCAACAGCAGCCATAGCAAAATTAGTTCGCAGTGAAGAACTCAAATGCTCGTAGTAAGTAAAGAGGTGTCCTAACTCATGAGTAATAATAGCACCTAACTCATCAGCACTAAACTTGCCATTCTTCTGGAAAAACCCTTCACCAATAAAAATCTTGGAGTGTACTTTAGAAAATATACCACTGACTTTAGAGGTTTGTAAATCAACAGAACCCTTAAGTTTTTTAGCAAAATTAAAGTTGAGTATGGCATCAGATTGACTCGTAAAGAATTTACGCCACTCATTAATCAGTGTGTGATTGGAATCAATTTGGGGGATATGAACAAAAGCGTCATATCGTTCACTGGCCAGTTCAATAGTTGCTGTAACCCCTAACTCATTAAGAATCAATTTTGAAATACCAGAGGAGCGAATATTAGAATTTCTAATTTTTTTCAACTCTTGCAAAGCTGAAAGCTTTTCAACCAAAAGCTTTCGAAAGACACCAGAATACTGATGATCAATGGCTTCCATGGAGGGCCATAGTTCCCGTGCTATTCCCATAATACTATTCCGTTGGTGAGTTTTAGGTGTGTACGTTCATAATGATAGCTCCATTAGATAATAGGCTAAGGAGAAAACGATGGAAAATAAAGCTAAACCCATTAAGGGCTATGAATGTATTAATGTCACTTATAGCAAATCCAGCGATGGTCGGTTTGATGATCTGTTGTGTGTAAAAGAAAATATTCATTATCAGGATGGTACTATCGAACCTAATCTTCGTTTAATTAAAAATTTTAAACGGGACTTTTATGTAACCCGTAAGGGTCAACAAACCCATCAACAAAAACGCGAGTATGAAGCAAAGAAAAATCTACAACGTTACGAATGTACTCAAGCGGAGTTGGAGCTTAAAGTCTCTAGGGTATTAAATGGTCGACCCAATGCAAGACTTAAGGAACTTGCTCGCTCACCCTACCTTTACGGAGTTGATGTTACCAGCTCAGTTATCTTAAAGCAAAATTACCGGGAACGTTGGCCGGATCTGGTTTCAATGAAAAGTCTTGCAGTACTTGATTATGAGACAGATGTACTCAATGGCACCGAGGAGATTATCACTGGAGCGTTAACTTTTAAAAATAAAGTAAAACTGGTTGTGACTAAAGGATTTATTGACGAAGAAATAAATTTTGAAAAACGCTTTAAGAAACTATACCATACCCATCTAAAATCGCAAATAGAGGATCGTAAGCTAGAGCTTGATTATCTAGTTGTTGATACTCCAGCACAAGTCGTAATGGAATTAATGGAAGCGGCACATGAGTGGAAACCCGACTATATAGGTGTGTGGAATCTTAACTTTGATGCTAAAAAGATGATAGACGCGCTGGATAGAGAAAACATAGATCCAGCAAGTGTTTTCTGTGATCCAAAAATACCGCCTAGGTTAAGACACTTTTATTACAAAGAAGCACCAAGAATTAAAGTAACTGCCACAGGTAAAAAATTCTCAAAACACACGGCTGAATTATGGCATGTGCTTAGCGCGCCAGCGAGCTTTCAATTTGTCGATTGCATGAGTTTATATTGCCTGATACGTCTAGCTGCTGGTAAAAAAGCCAGCTACTCGCTGGATAGTATTCTTAATGAAGAAATCGATATGGGAAAACTTCATTTTGATAATATTACCGACGGCTACACGGGAATAGAGTGGCATATTTACATGCAAAAAAAGTTTAAAGCTGAGTATCTGGTGTATAACATCTTTGACTGCATTGGCGTTGAGCTGCTGGATGAAAAAACCAATGACGTTAGCATGACGCTCAGTACCCTTTTGGGAAATAGCGAATTCTCACAGTTTAGCTCTAATCCCAGACGTTTATGTAACGATCTGCATTTTAGTTACTTGAAAGAAGATAATGTTATCATGTCTACCTCAGATCAAATGTCTATTGATCTGGATAAGCATATTTACTCAATGAACAATTGGATTGTGACACTACCCCCTTATATGTTAGCCGATGGCGTTGGCATTAATGCCATTGAAGATATGGGTGGTCTTAAAACCAATGTTTTCTTCGCAGTAGCAGATCTGGATGTAGCGGGATCTTATCCTAACACTGAGGACTTTCTTAATATGTCAAAAGAGACTACAGAACGTGAGTTTTGTAAATTAGAAGGAATTAATGAAAGTGTTCAGCGGGTTATGGGTTTAAATATAACAGCAGCAACAACTAACGCTATTGAGATAGCTAATGATGTTATGGGAATGCCAACTCTGGACCATATTTTAGAGGAATTTATTAAAGATACTGATGCCCAATTAAAATAAACACGGTAAAATCTTATTAGTAAACACCATGTATTGGTAGTAAGCCAGAGGCCAGATTTTTTAGCTTCATCTGATCTTTGCTTTGAATTTGGTTTATTGTTTACTGTCCTTTGTTCGCCTAATAGGGGAGGGGTCACCCCTCCCTTTTTTTTTAGGCTTTCCTTTTATTAAGAGGTGCTTATGCAAAGTCTATACGAGAGAGATTTTACTCAATGGCTATCGCAACAAAGAGATTTACTGGCTAATAAAAGATTTGAGCAATTGGATTTAGATAATCTTTTGGAAGCACTGGAGTATCAGGTGGGTAATAATCTCGATAGTTTAGAGTCTCAATTATCAAGATTAATCAAACATCTGTTAAAATATGCTTATCAAAAGGGGGTATTACAAGACCCATGGGTTGATTACATGTTGGCTGGCTGGTCTGATAGTATCATTGACTCAAGAGAACAAATCACTATTTTGTTAAAGAAATACCCTAGTCTCAACCCTAAGATAAATAATGTGTTTATTGACATTTATACTGGGGCTAAAAACGGGGCCATTAAAGAGATGAATAAATATTCTCGTGTTAAGAAGCAAAAATTAACCCAAGCCAGTTTCCCAGAAACTTGTCCATGGAATCTTGATAAAGTGCGAGAGGATGACTGGTATCCAGACACTTTGTAGGAGATTAAAATGCAAAGTTTATACGAGAGAGATTTTTACAGCTGGACTTGTCAGCAAGCTGAATTATTAAAAGAGGGTAGACTCAATGAATTAGATATTGAGAACTTACTTGAAGAGGTTGAGGCAATGGGTAGGAGTGAATATAGGACTCTGAAGAATTGTTTAAAAGAATTACTTTTACATTTACTAAAATGGCACATGCAGTCTTCTAAAAAAGATGATCTACATGACATGGATGAGTGGTATCGTAGTTGGAGAGTTAGTATTAAAAAACAGCGACGAGAAGTTAAACATGAGTTAGATGAGAATCCTGGACTACAGAATAAGTTAGATAAAATTTTAGCTACAGCTTATAAACAGGCCCGTGAAACAGCAGCGGATGATATGGATTGTAGAATTGAGGATTTTCCTACCGAATGCCCATGGAGTTATGAACGATTAATGACTGAGGATTGGTTACCCTAGGGGGTATTATGAAAAGTTTATACGAGAGTGATTATTACACTTGGGCTTGTCAACAAACCCAGTTGATACGTGAGGGTAAGTTTAATGAACTGGATCTTGAGAACTTGATTGAGGAGGTAGATGGTTTGGGGGGTAGACACTACGATGCCTTAGAGGGTGCTTTAAAACAATTACTTTTGCATTTACTAAAATGGCAGATGCAGTCGCAAAAGGACGACCTGCACGAGATGAATGCGTGGTATCGTAGCTGGACTGTAACCATTGATACCCAACGCCTTGATGCTGAGGAAGTATTAGAAAAAAATCCTGGATTGCAATCTAAAATAGATGAAATCCTAGCTACGGCTTATCAGAATGCGCGTAAAAGGGCAGCTAAAGCAATGGGTTGTAAGATCAATGATTTTCCCACTGAATGTCCATGGTCATTTGAACAAATCATGACTGAAGACTGGCTACCAGAGTGAGGGCATTATGAAAAGTTTGTATGAGAATGACTACTATAGCTGGACTTACCAACAATTAGAACTGATTAAACAAGGTAAATTTGATGACCTTGATATTGAGAACTTACTTGAGGAAATAGAAGACATGGGTAAGTCTCGGTATCGGGCGCTAGAAAGTTCATTGGGGCAATTAATTCTACATTTACTCAAATGGCAGATGCAATCTTCTAAAAAAGATGATCTACATGACAAGGAGCGGTGGTATAGAAGCTGGGTTGTCAGCATCAATAAACAACGTCGGAAAGCTAAAAAGGAGTTAGCTGAGAATCCAGGATTAAAACCTAAGGTGAATGAAATAATGGTTAAAGCTTATTGGTGGGCTAGGGAAGAGGCAGCTGATGACCTGAATTGTAAAATGAGTGATTTTCCCACCCAGTGTCCTTGGAGTTATAATAAAATCATGACTAAAGATTGGTTACCTTAGGAGGTAGTATGAAAAGTTTGTATGAGAGAGATCCATACAGTTGGGCGCATCAACAAGCACAGTTGTTACGTGAAGGCAAGCTTAATGAACTGGATGTGTTAAACCTAATTGAGGAGGTTGAGGATTTGGGCAATAGTCGCAGCGATGCGGTTGAGAGTTTCTTTATTGTTATCATAACCCATCTTCTTAAATGGCAATACCAGCCTGAGCACCGATGTAGCAGTTGGAGAGGCTCTATCAACAATGGTCGAAGGCAAATAGCTAGAAAAATTAAGAAGAATCCTGGGTTAAAGCCTAAGCTCGATGAACTCTACAGCGACGTTTATGAGGATGCCGCACAAACAGCGGTAGATGAAACCGAATTGGCCAGAGAGCTATTTCCCAAGGAAAATCCCTGGACTAAAGAACAGGTAATGGATACGGATTTTTGGCCTGAAGATTAAGCAAATATCGGTTAGCAAATGAATAAAAATAAACCCCTCCACAAGGGAGGGGAGTCCGTTAGGAGAAGTAAGACATAATACGTTCGCGAGGACCGTTATCTTCAGTATAACGAGTGACATGATCCAGATTAATTTGTTTCAATGCCAGACCTCTGGATTTAACATCAGCCGTACTGGTAAACAAATGCAGCAGACGCTCAAAGTTTTGTCTTTGATTGGTCGATAGAAATGTCATAGAACTGATAAAACGCATAGCATAGTGAATACCAAAACAACCAGTTTTGTTTTTAGCAATGACAGCCAAGAACCAATCCATAACAGATTTAAAATCTTCCTCAGGCAAACGAAGAATGCGGTAGATAGCATCATTTAGCTTTGCCTGATGTCTTGCCCCAACAGCTTCTGACATCATCTGATTGGTGGCCATGGCGCAAACATAATCAGATACCATTGAACCGCAAATAGAAGCTTCAACACATGACACTTCAGGAAATACTGCACCAGTTACTTTACTGATGGGATCTTGTGCCAACTTAGCAGCCTTTTCTTCAGCTTCCTTAGCGGCAGCTTGTGCAGCTTCCTTTTCCGCTTGTTCTTCAGCTTCCTTAGCTTCTAAAGCAGCTTGCTCTTCGGCGGCAGCTTGTGCAGCTTCCTTTTCTGCCAGCGCTTTAGCTTCAGCCTCTTGCTTTTTCTGTTCAGCTGTTTTACGTGCCATAAATAGTTACCTCAAGTTTAATGAAAGGTTACATCGGGATCAAAGGTTTCAGTAAGAAGTGCCTTACCATGTGTTTTCTGCATTGCCATGTCCATGAAAGCTGCCCCTATATTAGCAATCATCATGTTCAAACCATTGGGATTATTACTTAGCAATTGCCCAGCACAGATACGACAAAAGTCAGTTTTTTTAGTTTGACAACCAATTGCAGAACGAAGGGTTATCGTTTTGCCTATAAAAGCTTTGAGATCCTCTTCGGTAAGCGCTTCACCAGTTTTACCATTAACTATACGATGACGACCTTTATAGTCTTTATAGTTAAAGTCATATATATGCGCTTTGAATCCAATCGTCGACCCGCAATCAGTATCTACAATGTGTGCGTTTTGAAATATGCGCTGAAAGAATTTAACCCTCTCACCCCCTATAGCAGTGGCAGCTCCCCGCGAGAAAGAACCGTCTCTAAGTGAGTTCACCATCTCGGGAAAATAGTCCATATCCCAACCTTCATCCAAGGATTTGGGGATAGTCTGTATGCTGTTTTCATCCAGAAAATCAGTTTCAGCACCATACATGATATAAGCTTTCTTGCGAGTAACGTTAAATGCCTTAGATGCTTTATAAAAACCTTCCGATAAATCGCCTTTAATATATTCTCTATCCATAGCGATCAACTCTTGTTCGATGGCAGACATCACAGCTGGATCATGAAGTCGATCGGCGTTTTTAGCTAATAACTCATCACGACGTTTACGAATAGCAGGATCGGTACCTAGTGATTTTTTAGTTGCCGAGGGCACACAAACAGGAGATAAACCGGTTAAAAACTGTAGTGCATTACAAAACGCATGTGCTTGCTCGGCGGTAATATCATCCCGCTCAATCACTTCATTACCGAGTTTATGAACAATATTATCTTTAATCCAGTTACCTGACTGGTAAGGTATTTTATCGCCCACCGAATAAAGTAATACAATGCTATTAACTAGCACCTCACCAACATTAGTATCTACATCCTCTTTAACATTAGGTAAATCACCTGCCTTAAGCTTTATCGGCTCCTTGGGCGTGAACAGCGGCTGTCCAAGTTTATGACCTTCAATTAAAACAGTCCCGTCAATATCATCAAATTGTGTCCAAAGAACACCCTTATCATCAACGCTAAGATCCCCTTCAAATTTAGCGGAAGTTAAAGACTCTACTGGCGTTTTGATAGAGAGTATATCAATTAGCCATGTTTTCTTTTTAGCAGCGTTAGCTAAAATAGAGCGTAGTAAAAAAGTTTTCTTTGTTAGTGTTGCCATAAGTCATTTTCTCTAAGGTAACGCTCGGTTAGATGCAGATAATTTTCAAGTGCCATAGAATCTAAGAGTAGCTCTCCTAACTCAGCTAAAGTGGCCATGTAGTTATCTGATCCAGAAGCTACAACAAAACCCACCATTTCTACAACTAAATCCATACCAGAAAGTTCTATTAAATCATCTTCCAATAAGTTAAATACTGATTTAATATCAAAACCAACACGGCCACCAAAGCGTAAAAAACCAAGAATAGGACCACCAGGCTTGAGTTGTTTCATGCGTTTAAGAATAGCTATCTTCTCATTGCGTTTCTCTGTTGGCAATGTAATTTCTTGCTCGGGAAGCTGTGTGCGATAAAGTGCTATTTTTTCTATAGTTTCAAAAAGGTCCGATTCGACATTGACTACATGCAGTGTCAGTTCCGTTACATCACCTTCATTGGTTAAATTAAGTAACTCACTTAGCTGCTCAACTGGATCAGAATAGTCACCTAGAGATTCAAGAACACTCTCTACGGGATCGTAACCCTCAATTGAATCCAATGCCTGAGCTAATTGTAAAAGTTCATGAAGAGGGATCATTATATCTTTATTGAGGCTAATACCCAGTAACTCAATAAAGCGTGTTAAAGACTCATGTAATACACTAGCTACTTCATCAAGCGCTTGGGCAGTACCTAGGTTATCTGCTGACATAAACAGGTTATCGACGGCAACGACATAACTGTGATAGTGTTGCTCATTTAAAAAATCCACCACACTCAATAACAAATCAGCTCTTTCTGGGATAGCATTTTCCCTTATGAAATCTGTGAAATAATAAGACATATTGTAAATAATCCGTTAAAAGTTACTTTGGGTCAGCACTTTTATAGGGGAAAGATGACCCAGAAATTCATAAAATGGAGATTGCTATGCCACAGTCAAAAAATAAACGTCGCAACGGAAAGCTTGTTAACAAGCCCAATCGGAAATCTTTAAACCCTTCTCAAGAAGAACCTATGTCTTGGGACGAAATAGAAGCACTAAGAGTTGCTTGCCAACAACAGATAGCGACAACCACACAAGTAAGACTTCTAATTGGCAATAAAGACAAACTTGCTACCGTAAAAGACATAACATCATTAACCAATCAGACAAAAGTTTTTCTAAGTGATCTTAAATTAATGGAAGAGTCCTTGGAAAAAATTTATGATGAGCATAAAAACAAAAGTGGTATGGTTAGCCATGAAGACCATATGCATTGGCTAGTTGTAGGTCAGGGATATCATGACTGGCTATGTAAATATACCAGTGTTATTTTACCTGAAGTAAAAGCTATTACCGATCACTTCAATACCGCCACGGTTGAGGAACAGCCTAATGACTGATAATAATAAACCAGACGATATTGATAACGCACAAAACACTTTAGACGATGGTAAAGAGCCTAACGTTGAGCTAAGCTCTCCATGTAAAACGCCACGCCCTAAAGACGCTAAAGCCGATCCAAATTTTACCAATACACTGTCTTTGCCCATGAAGACTATTCGTCAGACCAATAAGGCTTTAGAAGAACTACCCAGTTTGACGGCGGGTGGTGAGGAAGCCATGGGTTCTTGGCTACAGGTATATACTGCTGGATTCTCGCATTATCAAGCAGGTGGGAGTTTTGAAGATTCTCTAAACCGCGAAGGTAGTGCTTGGCGTCAGAATGTAAAAGCCGGTGAGATGAAAATGGGTATTGTTAAACCCAGAGTCGCTGCTTCTGCTGATGGCGCTAAATTATCTGGCGACAGTGCTCTTTTTAAGATTGGCAACGCTTTAGGTTTGGGGGGCACACTTAAGTTTCCACTATGGCACAGTGGTATCTGGCTGTCCATAAAAGATCCTGGTGAATCACCACTTTTGGCTATGGAGAGAAAAATAGCTGAGCAAAAAATAGTGCTAGGACGTCAATCTAATGGCATAGCTTTCTCCAGCGTCAATGTCTATACCCGCCGTTGGTGGTTAGAGGTTGCTTTCTCATCTATTTACGATGCTACGTATACTAATCGTAATATGAAAGCATTGATGAAAGTAATTAAAATCACAGACGCACCTTTGATAGCTTGGGGATTGTTATGCACCATACACCCCAATGGTTTCAATCTGGCACAAGCCTGTGTTGCTGATATCCACAAATGTCAGCATGTTGTTGAAGAACTGGTCAATCTGAGTAAACTTTGTTGGACAGACAACAACATGCTGAGTGATGATCAAAAACAGTTTATGTCAGATAGAGATAAACGTCATAATTTCCAAGATATTGAAAAATATCAAAAGCAGTTCAGCTTTAATAATCATGATAAGATCCAGATCAATGAGAATCTATACATGACTTTTAAAGTGCCCACCATCGAAGAATATCTGGTTTCAGGAGAGCGATGGGTAGATAGTATCGTTGATGTTGTCGAGCGTGGTATGGGTAGCGGTTTGAGCGATGCCATAAAGGATCAATACATCAGTGAGCAGGGTAGGGCAACGACGCTGCGTCAGTATGCCGCATGGATTGATAAGCTCTATATTGATGAAGGTGAGGGCAATTTCTCTATTGTTGAAGATCGTGAAACTATTGATCTGGCCTGCGATCGTTTCTCAGCGCAGAAAGATATTTGCGATTTAATCTTTAAAGAAATTGGTAAGTTCATTGATCTGGCTACTTTCTCCATTATTGGTATACCAACCTATAATTGTCCAGCCTGTGAGAAACCTCAAACAGATCAAGAGTCTAAGTATCCAACCATCATACCACTGGATATCGAAGAGACTTTTTTTACCCTAGTCCGATTGAAAGTTATCGAAATAATCAATCGGACCAATTCAATAAAAGACCCCATATCTTAGACAGAAATTTCGTTAACCGATTACCTGAGGATGGTGGTGAGCTATGGAAACTACTGGCGAATCCGCCGGAAGTGGATAACATTGCCAAGCAAATGTATATCCAAGAAGCTTATGATCAGACCTATGGTTTGTTTGACTATGACGACCCTAATGCTTCATCATTAGGGTTGGTCAGGATGCATAATGCTGAGCGATTGGATCGATGTGATCGTTTTCACAGTCTATTGCAGCGTTTTATTCAACATAGGCTACACGATCTTTTAGGCATCAGCTTCATTGAGTTTCTAAAGCTACCAAGGTCAACCATTGAATTGATTTTTGAGGTCAGTGCCGATACCGCTTTAGCTAAAACAGATGAGCTGGATGCTTTAAAGGACACTATAACTGAGGGGTCTAAATGACCCCTCATTCTTACTCTAAATGGTAAATATTTATGATTAGAGAGGTTCATTGTACGGTTTTTGAAGTACCGGCACAGTGCCTTATTAACCCAGTAAATACAGTAGGCGTCATGGGCGCTGGTTTGGCTAAAGCGTTTAAAACCCGATACCCCACAATGTTTGCTGTTTATCAAGAACATTGTCGCTTAGGTGAATTACAAATAGGTACTATTCATCAGTATAAAGAACTTGGTAAGCCTTGGATATTCAATGTACCCACTAAAATTCACTGGCGACAACCCAGTCGGCGTGAATATGTAGAACGTGGGTTACAGCAGTTTGCCCGCATCTATAAAAACTTTCCCATTCAATCCGTTGCCTTCCCGCCACTGGGCTGTGGTCATGGTGGTCTTGATTGGTCCACGTTAGTACGTCCTCTTATGTACCATTACCTTAAAGATGTTGAGCTAGATGTCTTTATCTGTTTACCCTCACACGGATCTTTCTAAAAAAAAAAATAGGGCGCAATGCGCCCTTTTATTTTTCCTCACCACCCTCCATATTGAAGGTGACTTTATATGGTGCCTGACCATGTTCATTTATAGTGAAAGAGCCTTCAAACTTAAAAGAGGGTTGACTCTTGGCACCATCGTCAGCCTTAGGATCAGTTGGTAACTGATCCTCCATTTTTTCGATGGCGTCTTTAACGACTTTGATTGTATTGTTAATAGACATAATTATCACCTTTAGGTTAGTTAATTCACTTTAGTTATATGTATCTGAAATTAATTTGAAACGACCTAATAAAGGCAGGGCTCAAGCCCTGCCTTTATTAGAGTATAGTTGTTATACGCGCATGTAACTTGCGCAGAGTTCTATCAATTTCATCCTCGTTCATGTTATACGCCAATTTAAACAAAGCCCATTGGAAATGATGATGATCTGGTATATGACCTCGTTTAGCTTCTTTAAATAACTTGGTAACAATAGAATTCTTAAGAGAGGGATTACGTCTTTGTAGTCGCGATAAACCTTTTAACATGATATCCAGACGCTCTTCTAAAGACATTTGCTGGCGACGCCTTAAATGCACAGAACGTCCAATAGCTTGCCTTACGTCGCTTTGTGAAGAAAACTTCTCTATGTTGGTTTCCAAGACGGTCTCTAAAGCATCCCCATACACAGTTGCGCCGGGTAATATCTGGGGATTATATTGTTGCAAAGTAGTGTACATATTCATATACACGCTGCGCGCCATAGAATCAAATATACTGCCCCTTAAAAAGTCAGGAATGTGGGCATAGGGGTGTCTCAACAGTCCTAATATTTCATTTTCATATTTTTGCATAGTGTTCACTTGCCACTTAACTGATGACCCATTGCGTTTCTTCAGTTGTAAAACTGCGACACATGTGGGCTAGTTGTTCCGGTTTCTGATTATGGTAAGCCACGTGCTTATCGATATTTTTAGCAAATATATAGATAAATTTAGGGTGCTCTCCTGGATAATTTTTTAATTCTCTAAGTCTACCCAATACCTGCTGATTGCCCTGTAGAGATCCTTGCGAAACAGTCAGGATAACCCGACTCAAGTCTTCAATGTCTACAGCAGTTCCAGCACTACCTAAGGTAGTAACCACTATGTCATTAGACATAAGTACACTATAATCATCCTCTGAAACATAACGGGCTATAGATAGATTAGTTATATCCTCAGACAAACGTTCTACAATGTGGTCACACATCTGTACAGTTGCGGCGTAAACCAACAACTTTTGCCCAGCCAATTTATCCTCAACATAATATTTATTAACAGCAAACTCAATTAGCTCAAGGTATTCATCAGTGCGATTAGCCTGTGTTAAAATGCTTTCCTCTAAACGGGTATGTGAATAAGAACCTCTACGTTTATGCGGTACTCGCTTAGGTTCTTTAAATGAATACGCCAAAGCGAATACATCTATATACTTAGGTGGCGCTTCACCTTTCATACGTAACTTAGGGGGATACATTATTTCAATGATAGAGTCTAAAAAAGGATCTCCCTTATCTAAGGTAGCTGAAAGATAACATACCTTGTTGATATGGGTATAAGTCTCAATCTTAAAGTTCAAATGAAACATCATATGGGCTTCATCGGTTATCCTCAAACCAATGCCCAGTTGTTGATAAAAATCAATGGGACGAATGGGGTAGCTAAATTCAGTAGGGTGCTTTTGCTCATACTCCTTGATATAATTTTGCATAGTTCCCAAAGTAATAATCAGTATGCCCGCCTCCAACTCGCCAGATATAGCCAGGTTCATCACATTCTTTAAATCCTTGGCTCCTCTAATTACATAGAACTCACCAGACTTTAAATCAAAAGCCTCTTCAACATCACCCTTCCACTTTTCAACAAATTTTCCCGGCAAATTGATTATTGTACGTCGCTTAAGTCGGGCAATAGCAGTCAGCGCGCAAAAAGTTTTACCACCACCTGTATTGAGTGCCAGTACCTTAGTGATACCATCCGCTGTTAAATAATCAATCAAGGGTACTTGCGCCGCACGCGGCGATCGTTTATCAATAACTTTAAAAATATGCGTTTCATACTCAGATGCAGTATGATAACGAAAGTCAAATTCATCTCGTTTAACATGGTTTAATTGCGCATGATTGAGAAAACTCTCCAATGCGTTTATATGAAAACGAAACTCCCTTCGATCTACTGTAGCAGCAGCATAAACGCGCTTGGGTTTTTTAACAAAACGATGACCCATTTTAACTAAATCATGTTCAACATAGCGGCTAGAGAAAGAATGTGCCAGGTTATATGCCGCTGGCCTGTGTCTGGACATGACGAAGCAGTGACTATAAACATCAATACGGGCAATATATCTATCTCTATCATTAGTCGTATCGCATAGGGCTGAATCCATCATAAGTCCTAAACCTTTGTTTTTATTTAAGTCATTTAAATACACTAGTTAAATCTAAAAACTAAGCTGGTAAGACACCGGTCTTACCAGCCCCAATCAAACATCCCGATGTATTAAGTCAAAAACAATGCATCAAGAGGATGTCGAGGTCGACGACCCTCATAAGAATCGATACGACCTAAATAGTCATTATGCTGTTCATACGCCATCTGACCCCCAGCAGAGCGTAAAAACAAAGCGTTCTTAACGGGCATAAAGCGAATGGGTTCACCTACAGGTGGTATACTACCATCAGCAAGATTATTTCCTGAACCCATAAAGGCCAGTATAATAATTTCTAATAAGGCAATATTGACACTGGTTCTTGAGCAAACCAATTCCAAGGTGGCCTTGAGAGCATCCGCTTCATTTTTATATTTAGACAACTTAGCCCCGTTAGAACTGGACTCAAGATAATTTTTCACCATGGTCATAAAATCCATCATGGTACTGTGTCTTGTAGGTAAGTTAAATATAGGTACTTTAGCTTTAAACTCTTTAAGATTAAAGATGTATTTACCTGACTTACCTAACTCCCAGACCTGATCGCCACGACGTTGTATATGCCTGAGCATTTCAGGACTAAAAGTGGAAGGTGAGGTACCCATGGTTAATCTAACCGGCGTTAGGGTAGTATTACCTCTGCTATCGGTAAACTCAAAGTGTACTTTCTTTAATCGCGATAATTTTTGTGCAGTATGCTGATTAATAACCGAAAGCAACTCAATATTTTCAAGCAAAGGCAATTCTTCGGCCTCAACTAATATTTTCAGATCCTTACCTGCAAACTCAGGTCTTAGATAAAGAGACTGACTTTTATGATCATACACTAGAAAACGAGTAGCTTCGCTAGGCAGCGAAGCACGCTCTCTGACGGCATTTTTGATCAAATGCTTAGTAGAAAGTATAGCTTGAGAAAGAATCTCACACAAGGCTGTCATACACGCATAACCAAGATTAGTGCCCTTTGGTAATGACAATGACAATTCGCCAAAACAACTGCTACAAACTTTATACTGATCACGATGGTGACAAGTAGTCGGTGAGCGCAGCTGTATCGTTTTACCCACTAAAAAGGTATCGGTTTTATTAACCACCCTTAGCCCCTTACCATCAAAGTAATTTTTACCCTCCAGATGTACAAGATTCTCTTCGGTTACTGCCATTGGGATATAGGTTTTAGAACCACAATCGCCAATAACCAGATCTTCTATGTACATACCCAATATCTGCAATTTACGGGTTAAGTACTCAGAGTTCTGAATAGATTTAGATAGGGCTACCTGAGATATAGAACCAGCACGAGATTCAACCATACTGTCATACAAACTCACCAGCCCTTGAAAATAACTATTCATTACCGGTTTAGGGAAAATAATATGGTTAATATCCATACAATAACCCCGTGTGGTGACTGCCTGAAGTAACTGACCCCAGTTAACAATATTAGCCTCAGCAATCATTTTCAAAGGGTTACCCTTGATAGTATCTGGTCGCTTCAAATGTTCCTTAATGAGCTCTGGAGTTTTCTGAATAGACTCCTCATTGGGTAGCATTTTGTAATTTAACTCAGATACCACTGGATCATCAACAATCTCAAGAAACTGTAATAAACCTGTGCTGAGCACATACGACTCAAGAGATTGGATTGACGTATTATAAACTCGGTTAGTAATTTCATAGCCTAACTTAGTCAATTCAGACATCTTGTTATAATCACGCACAACATCGTAGGTATCAAACAGGATCTTCTCCAATAACCGCATGTGGGTATCGGATAACCATTTTTCTAACCCTATGTGATGTCTTGATAACAAAGGGACATTAGGATAAATGCGATGATACTCCCAGTAGTACCAACAAATAATAGTAGCACGACCACGGGCGATAATAGTTTTATCGTCCATAACCAGTTTGTGCTGACCCAATTGATTAAATGTTGACCAGAGTTTTTCTTCGGGCCATTTTAGAACCACCCGTGATTTGAACGTTTTCATGGCTCTCTCCCTTTTATTTTTTACCTGAGGCTTTAAATTTAACGCCAGAACATTCAAAAAGATTTTTCAACAATTGCAAGGGTCTATGACCACCCAATGGTAATTGTTTTCTATCAACGAATGTCTTTATGTTAATGCCGTCCTCACTATCCAATAAATTACGTACACCGTACTTATGAGAATCAGGGTTATTACTCCAATCCAACAGATTAGCCACAGCGCGTGGTCCTACAATAGCGGTCAACAAACGCATCTCAGTTTCACCGAAACGAACCGGTTGCTTACGATGTAGGTTACTGTGTCTATCCATAGCCTGAATCTTTGAAGGTACACCATTTTGTTGCAACTTAGCACCAGTCACCGCAGTTGAATATTCGCCAATTTTATCCAACAAAATAATATAAATATTAGCAACTAACACGGGATCTTTGGTAACTACTTGTTGTCCATTAAAACCACCATAACTCACAGATCCTGCTTCTGGATCATAACCATTTTGTATCAATGCACGAATGGTATGTTGACCGATGGACGGCGACCATGGTGGTAAATAAAGATGTATACCATCCTTCTTAACATCCTGAACATAACCATTTTTATCTTCATCAGTAGTAAAATCACTTAAAGCTTCATGATGCGGTTCTGAGATAATACTGAAAAAATGATTCAGTTTATCCCATGCCTCCTTATTGTTCATATTAGAAATCATTGATTCCACTTTGCGACAAGCGCCATTGAAATAATGCTCATACCAAGTACCTATATTAAGTCGCTTAAGGATACTCAGTGGGTCCATAATCAGATGAGCACGTACCCCGTTTTTATCCACAGGCATTCTTTCATCTGGCCATATATCACATACCACACCTTTCGCTATGTTCACTGACAAGCGCTAATTGTCAGCCGTTCTCTTATGAACTGCTGCA
>NZ_JAHHPN010000856.1:0-22081 GCF_024606325.1 Endozoicomonas sp. ONNA1 | reverse complement strand
AGGGTGTACTAATACCACCCGATGCGGTCATACCATCGCTAACGCCCAAAGTACCATTAATGGTCACTGGCGCATTAATTGTGAAACTACTCGCATTCCAGGTAACCGTCTGACCATTATAGGTAAAGGTTTTTGATTTCACTGTAATAGCATTGCCTACATTAATATCAAGATTATTGGGCGCTTTAATATAAATATCTTTCCTATCTAAATAGGCATAAGACCCTTGAGCATTCTCTAAAGTAATCTTGGTATTTTTAGAATCAAGCTGGATAATATTACCCACATCATCAGTGATAGTAAAATTACCATCACCCGTATTTAACTGCAAGGTATAACCAAAAGGCTCACCATTGGCTTTTGAAGTGGTTAAGGTTAAAGCTTTATTGTGGGTACTTAACTCCAACATATAAGAATTGTCAGGGCCCAGCTCAATGTCAGTATTGGGATCAGGGTATCCTGACCAAGCCCAAACCACTGTCTCTAAACGCCTTAGATGATCATCTCTACCAAGACTTACCCAATAGAATTTGTCATCATTAGCATAGCGATAAATCAATACCTGCTCACCTCGGCGAACATCCGGTGCCGTTCGCCTATTGGTTTCTTTGGAAAACCATTGGGCTTTGATAACAGTATCCATTTTTACTTTGGAGACATACTGCACTGAATCGGCATCGATACCAGAAGACTGGACATTAGTGGGATTTGGATTCAACTCACCATCGAAGTATGGTAAAATTTCAATAGGTGCTACATCTATGTGTTTAGAAGATAAAGCCTTATTAGTGGCAACAATGCCAATAGAAAAAAACTTAAGCTGGCTTTCCATGGTTGGAACCTCTTCTTATTGTAATGTCAAATTACTATAAAAGGATTAAATTTTGAGCGAACAAATGTTTAATTCGAGTATGGGGCGTACGATTGAACGCTGTCAGAAAACAGTAAGGCTACTTCGTGCGCTGAGTTTTATTACTGAACCTGTATTAAAGGATATTTTAGTACAAAAAAATAAATACAATCCTATACAGATTTATTCCTTCTATAGACATAGTGATATCCTTAGACGATGTTGCATCTATACCTTGAGTAAACTTGGTAGTTCTCCCAGAGTAGAGAAAATGGCAAGAATATTTTCAACAACCTCTAGCGTTGAATTGCAACCTTATGAAAAGGAGGCGCTATACAATACTATTCGTAATTTTCAGTGTTATGATTCTGATTTTGAATTTAATCCACTAGGTGCGGTTGATTTTTTCAATATTATTCCTTTTAAACACAGACACACACTTAATGAACAAGCCGTTAGCATGAAGCTGTTAAAGATTATTGTACTTTGTGAAAAAGAAACCACGGCACATAAGTTAAACGTTAATCTATCCTGGACAATACCCGCTATTGAGCAAATTGTTTATAACAATCCTAAATGGTTACATTTAATTCCAGTAGGTAGTGGTTGTGCACCAGTACTGACACGCACCAAAAATGCTGAGTGCTTAATGTCCAAAGTATTTAACTATTAAAGGGGGTTACACCCCCTTCTTTTTTTGCTATTTTTTATTTTACCCGCTATTAAGATAGAGGGAATTAACTATGTTTATTACACGTTTGTATTTAAAAAATTACGCACGCTTTATCCTTACTGGCATAAAAGAAATAGATATTAAAACCACCAAGCAGTTACAGGTAATTTTGGGCAGTAATGGTTCGGGTAAGACTTCCATACTGGCAGCTCTGTTGCCATTACCAGCTAGCCCCACTGACTTCTCTCAAGGTGGTGTAAAGATACTAGAGCTTGAACATAAGGGTTCAGATTACGTTCTAACAAGTCATATCGAAAAGAAAGCCAGTCATTCTTTTGTTAAGGATGGTCTTGAGTTAAACCAAGGTGGCACCGCTACAGTGCAGCGTGAATTAGCAGAAATAGAATTGGGCTTTGATGCCCGTGTTGAGAAAATACTTAATGGTCAGTTGCCTTTTACCGAAATGGGACCTCAGTTACGACGCGAATGGTTAACCCGTATCAGTGGTATGAATCTTGATTACGCAACTGATCTGTATCAAAAAATAAAAACTCAACACAGAGATAACATAGGTGCCCTTAAGCACAGCAAACGTCGACTTGGCATTGAAACTGAAAGGTTAAAAGATTCAGAGACTATAAAAGGTCTTAATATTAAAGCAAAAGAGTTGATTACTAATTTAGAGGCTATAGGGCAGCTTCGTGAAAGAACACCACAATACAGTTTACTTAAACCTCAGTGGGATGAAAAAGTTCATCGCTTAAAATCCCTATCCAAAGATATACTCGGTATTGGGCAGAGAAAACCGCCAGTGAACTCCATCTCATCGATGGATGATGTTCGCAAACAACTTACCGATATTAATGGGCAATTGGAGCACTCTAAAAGTCGATTAAATGACCACCTTAAGGAGTTAGAGCATTTACAGGGTTTATTTGAAGAAACTGAGTCACTTAAGGATCAGAATGAAACTAAACTTAAATTACAACTGAGTGAATTAAAAGCACAGCAAGCTGAACTTAACGGCCATTCTGAGTTAGATGAATGCGCTGATGATTTAAGCGCACGGATTGGTTTAATGCTTGAAATAAAAGGAGATCTTTTAAATCAACTAGCACAATGCACCGGCAGCGCATTGAATGTACCAGAGCGAGAACAGTGGCAGGATATTCATTGCAGTTACGATAGTGTTTGTCAAAAGCTAAGACAACAACAAACTTGTTTTGAACACCTTAATGATCGTAGACAAAGAGTACTCGAGGCCAGAGAGGAGCAATGTCCTAGCTGCCAGTATGTATGGAAGCCCGGTGTTTCCGAGCAAGAACTTGAACATATTGAGTCTAAACTTGAAAATCTTAATCGGGTAATTAAAGACTTAACCGAGACTAAATCAACCTTAGATCAGCAGTTAGAGGCCATCCGTACCAGACGTGGTGAGCGAGAGCTGTTTTATAATTTACAACGTAATTATCCGGCGTTAAGAGTTGTTTGGGCGGATATTAATAAAACCGACTGGTTATCGACTAATCCAGATCAGATTGCCAATTTGTTTAATGATTGGGAAACTAAATTTCACGAACGTTTGGCCTATGATGAGCTCTCCATAAAAATAAATGAAACCTATATCACTCTAGAGAGATTGGCCAAACAAAAGGAAATTGAATCAGAAACACAACTACTAAAAGATCAAATCCAAAGACTGGAGAGTAAAATTAGTGTTGAGCGTTTAAGGACGGTGGAGCTTGAGAAGCAAAAGCAAAACTGGATTGACTATTATGAATACGTTAGTGACTTAATAGAAAAAATAGAGCAGTGCCAGTGTTTGTATAGAGAAGTCGAATCTGAAATTAAAGTACTAATGAATGCTAAGGTTCAGGATCACCTTACTGAAAAAATGAGTAACGCTCAGGTGCAATTAGCTGCTATACAAAACCAGCTTAATGAACAAGATACCATTGCTGGCATTCTTAATAGTCTTAATGATAGCTTAAAAGAATTAGAACTAGAAGCTCAGGCTTTAGCACTACTGGATAATGCTTTATCGCCAGTAGATGGTTTGATTTCAGATTATCTTAATTACTTTATTGAACATCTGATCCAACACATCAATGATATTATCGCGCAGGTCTGGGAATATGATATGGAAATACTGCCCTGCAAAAACGATAAAGGTGAGCTTGATTATAAGTTTCCGATTCAAATAAAAGGTGAGTCTAAACTAATACCTGATATTAAAATGGGGTCAAAAGCACAAACGGATATGATCAATTTTGCCTTTGTGTTGATGGTCATGAATTATCTGGATATGACTGATTATCCATTACTTCTGGATGAGTTAGGGAGAACCTTTGATGATAAACATCGCTCTAAACTCATTGATTTTAACAAGATGCTGCTGGAGACTAAACAATGCAGCCAACTCTTTTTAGTCAGCCACTTTATGGTTGAACATGGCGCTTTTGCCAACTCACAGGTGTGTGTATTGGATAAGACCAACATTGCTGTCCCTGAAAATTATAATGAACATGTGACAATAAGGTAATCCAGTGATTTACAATCTTAATATAACAAGAAACTTAATTAGCCGCTCTAATAAAGACTATTGGGTGAATTTTTACAATCGCCGTATTAGTCAAGGTAGTATAATACTACTAACCTACATCTTGCTTATTGCACCATTAAATTATTGGCTAGGGGGCTCATGGCCATTGGGTACTTTAGTGGTAGCCATAGGTAGTGGTTGTTTATGGTGGTGGTTAGGTGAAAAGAGCAAGCGTTTAGCTCAATATAATTTAGTTGTCACGAAAACAAGGTTGAACTTGCTTGACATTCGTAAAATTAAGATAGTGTTATTATCCTGTATCAGACTAGAAATAATTGAATTTCGCTATTACTACTACCCAACGAAATTATTTAGCTACGAGCTAAAAAGTGAGCTTGCTCGCTGTATGAGAAGGGAAGATGGTCTTTGGATTGACGAATACAGTGGTGAGTTAATTAACTCTGATTTAAGTGAGGTATTGGAGGAAGTTTATATGGAACACCTATCGGTAATGAAAGAGGATACGATATGGTGCCGATAAAAATAAAACCATTGATCATTAACCATCATACCTGTATGCATGGATTTGCTAGAGACGCTAAATGGTCTCTAATACTTACTCTAACCACTATTATTGGACTTGGCGGTTGGGAGTTTCTCACCTTTAGTACTTTCTATGGGGTGCCCTTAGGGGTGTTATTGCTTTATTTTGATCAAAGTACCAGACTTGCCAGGATTAGAGATACCACTGAGATTAAAGGCAATGGACTTTGGAGTAGTGGTTTTAATATTTGCGATATTTTGCAGATTACTGCTTTTGAGAAGGTGTCTGTTGATACACCTGTTTATACTGTTAGTGTAGTACGCAGAGTAATGCAGGTAAAGTGGTGTATGGTTTGGTTTGATACTAGAGAATCAAAATTTGTTGTTTATCTCTCTAAGGAAGGTAATTGGCGTTGTCAAACCACCCATGAGTACTTTAGGTATCCGATAAAAAATATTTTAAAAGAGCTCTATAAACGAGATAATAATAAACTCTCTGGGGAAGAGTATGACTATAAAAACTAAAATTAAATCAAACAGGGATTATCAGGTTAATCGCAATACCAACCGGATAAGTGGATTGTTAATTTTACTTACAGTTACTATATTTGGAGCATTAATTTATCACCCTCGTGAAGTTCCAGAGGCTATGCAATTTTTAATTATGATAATTACTTCAATCGCTTTTTGTGCTATTGTTTACTTATCAATGATTAATTATTACAGTCTGTATTTAACAGAGGTATTTAACATACCGGTTAACCGACGTGATATACGGGTTATTGAATTAGAGCAAATAAGTGCTGATACAAGTACCTATGAATTAATTTATTGGTATCGAGAAACTAATATATTTTACAGAAAACTCACCAGCGACTATGTGCATATTGAAAACTGTTATGGTAATTGGTACTGCGTCTGTACCGGTGAGGGTCTAAATTCAGAACTAAGCGCGTATATTGATCATCTCAAACCAAGCTAATTTTCTTGAAGTAGACATTATGAAAAAGACACACTATCAACTTATTCAAGATTATCTTAAACTGGTAAAACGATTATTCTGGTTTACCTTAATAGTATCACTAATAGTAGATAGTTGGTTTGGTTATCTCTGGTATAATCAGTTAGATTTACCCAAACCATTGACGATGGCGTTTTGCGCCAGCAATGTCTTGTTTCTGTTCTCATTATGGAATCTAGTGTCTACGTATAGGCACATTAAAGATTTTAACAAATACTGGAATAATAACAAAGGGTTCTAAAAAAAAAATAAGCTATGGATGGAGTAAATAATGAATACAAAAAGGTCGAGGGGGAATGAGCCAGACTGGTTTAAAGAAAAGAATGGCGCACCGCCCTTAACCAAACGTCATATCCGCTCGTTGACAAGGATTGACTGGTCAGCCGTGGATAGAAACCATTACAGTTACGAACGTGCTTTTAAAGCACTTAAAATACGTTTACCAGTGATTGGGGAGTATGGGTATAAAGGACTTTTAATGGGGAGAAAAAATAATCGCCTTTGGATAAAAGACGAGGAGGGTAAAGTTAACTTATTATTTAAAGGCTGGAGCTATGCGTTAGAGAAAAATTACTTTCTAATTATAGCTCCTGAGTTTAAACCTAATTACTTTATTGTCCGTACCGGACACGTTTATATTTAATAGGAAGCCATTATGCTTAAAGAACTTATTGTTAATGAGATCATACAACATATTAACGTATCAGAAAATGAAGCCGTAAAGACAAGGAATTTTATCACTTATGTTTTAGAAACAGTTGATGATAAAGAAGCTGCCGGTGAGTTAATCTCTGGCTGGCTAAAAGCGCGTTATGATATCAATCATGTTATCGGGATACCCGATTTTTATCTAACCATAGATGGTAAAAACATACCGATTGATATTAACAAACCCCTAGGTACTAAAATGTCCCGTAGTCAAGATACACCCGTTCCAAACACTAAAAAACAGCGCATAAATACTTTCAAACCTGTATAACTACTGTGTAAATTGATACTCCCATCAATTACAATACCTAAGTGAGAAAACTATGTTTAACAACCTGATACTTAACGCAATAATTTCACAGCTTGAGCCAGAGCTACAGATAGATGCACAGATTGTTACGTTTATGAAAAACGTAATGGCATCGACTAAACATCTTGAAGATAGTTTGGAGATAATAAGAATCTGGTTAAAATCAAACTATGCTGTTGATATGAAAGTGGAGATACCAGAGATCGCTATTTGGATTAATGGTGTGGAAGTGTCTTTGCTCAATCTACCGGATTTTATAAATGATCAACAGAAATATCAAACGGGAATGGGTATAGGGGTGCCATCCTATCAAGACCCCAATTACTTTAATCAATCTATTGAGGTCAGATCAGAAGGTTATTTTACCAAACAACATAATCGAATACTGTTTGTAGGTGACAGGACTAGTGATTTCTTGATTAGACTGACTAACAAACCTTGGCCTCAAAATGAAATTATACTCAGAGAGACTGGGTGTAATAGCGCAATTCTTACTAAATTCCTTAGTTATCTTAACACCGGAGAAAAAAATCAGGACAATTTGATTGAACAGTTTAAACTATTTCTGACTTATTCGGGTATCGAAGTATTAACTTCAGATAATGTAGTTAGTTCTGCCGATGAATGGTTTAAGTCAATAAAAGAGTTAGAATCTGAACAAGAATAAAAATAAGGGAGCCTGGGCTCCCTTATTTTTTTTTTTATGAAATTATATTTTTATCTTTTAAAAGTTGATTGTAAGCCAATACCGAATCAGTCAATACCCGTACCTTACTTTGCGACTCACGTAATTTTTCGTAATCAGTCACCACATCGCTCACGCCAGAAAGTCTGTGCGTTTCAGCAACATTGTGATCACTTTGAGTAACAGCACCTGTAGCTGGTGCCAAATGTACAGCTACCTCATGATTAACGTTCAAACGCTCCCGCACAATATTTGAAATATCAGCTTTAACCTGATCAAGACTGAACTGATCGGGTAAAGCACCTAGTGAGATAGAAAGTATCACGTGATTATAAGGCACTACACCTTCATTGGGGTAACTGTCTATATACGAGTCAGGTACGTAGATAGTTGGTTTACCACTAGCCTTTAGTACAACAATGTGCACCTCGGCATCACGATCACTAAGATAAATAGCTTCACTTAACCCATTGGCCAGATAAAAATCATTGAGTACATTGTGAGCTTGCTCTACTTCAGCCTCTTTGAAGCTGAGAATGGAATCACACTCATAAACGGCATTGCCATCAATAGTAAAAGGGGCTCTTAGTGTATAAATACCCAAAGCACCAATGGTTGGGGTTTTTCGATCAGACATTAGACACTACCTCAAGGTAACTTTCACGAGACATTACCAAGAAATAAATACCCTGATAAGAAGAAGCAACAAAGCGTTTACCATCACGATCTTTTACTACCATATCAAGGGGCAAATCATACTCGGGACCTAAATTCTCACTAGCGGCCATTATTCTATAGAGCAAAGTAATAAAACCCTGTGTTTTTGGGCTGATACGTGCAAAGTCAGTTGATGAGGTACTAACCAGCATGTAATCAGGAAAATGCTCTTCCAACTTGTAAATCAAATCTCGATTATTAGGGGAGCCGATGGTTAACATACCCAAAGAGCGATACAGAGTACCGGTAAAACTCAGGTTAGTAGTAATGTGAGCTTCTTCAAAATCGGGTAGTATGACTTTGGTTAAAGCAAGCTGACGCTCGTGTTGGGCAAAGGGTGAGTGTATACCAGGTAACAGGTTTTGACTGGGTACTGAAAATTGATCCCACAAAGGAATCAACATAAACTCAGTGGGTGAAAACAAATCTGGCAACACACTTTGCCATTGCACATCAGTACCAGTAGTGCGCCCATTGACATACTCAATAATCGCATCCTGGATTCGTTCTCGACGATCACCAGCAGGACCGTAGATAATGGTATACCAGTTAATATCTAATTGTAAAGTACCATCATTAGCATCTTGCCAGGTATAGCTTTGCGAACGCAATGCGGTATAAGGGTACATACCCGCCAAATCATTAGCACGGTCTATCTGTCGTGTAACATCATACTCAGCTAAATACCCTTGAACATTAGCATGAGATTCAAGCAAATCATCAACATTAGCGGTGGGTGGTACCACAAGGATTTCGTATACGTCATATTCAGCTTGAAAGCTAGCGTCTGAAAACCAGAGTGTAAATCGACTGCTGTCATTATTGGGATCAACCCACTCAATGGATTCAGGAAAATGGTTATCGGTAATAACCAACATATCACCGATCGCCCAATCCTGATAGTCGGGGAAGCGTTGAGCCAGTGTTGTTTTAAAATCTTCTGAGTTAGAGTTAACACCATTGTCGCGAATATAGCTATCGACCCAGGAAGCTAACTCCAATGAGGTATCTACTTCATCTTGTGTCAGATCTTCTTTTACATTGGCAGAAGTAACTGAAGAAAACACAGTAAGGGTCAGATCCTCGTCTGTGTTCTTAGAATAGACAGATTTCTCACGTGCAAACGTTCTTGAGCGAGCTGTCAACTGTCCTATCACAGAAGTCTGGTCATGATCTGCGACCGCGCGACTGTTTATACTAACAAACCCTTTGATAATGTGCATCAGTAGAAGCCTTCCAATTGTAGTAAATAAGAGGTGGGTCTTTTCAAGTTTTGATTATCTATAATAAAACACACCTGAGAGGTATAAAATGATTTACAGCTCTTTTAAGGTGATTTTTTCAGCGATTCCTTTTCTATTAGAGCTTTTAAAAGATCGTCGTCGTGAAAACCACCGCAAGCAGCGCTCTAAAACACCTGCGTTAATTGCAATTGTTATCGTTGTTAATGTCCTCATATTTTATCGGTATTTAACACACGTTGATACACTCACTCAAGAAATCCACGCTACCAACAAGTCGCTTGCCACTATTGAATCAAGACTTGAATCACGTACTGAAATTATCAAAGAACAAAAAGAACGTTATAGTCAATTAAAAGATGAGCTAAGTGCAGCCAGAATTGCGCTTAAGAAGATGAGAGCTAACAATAATACTTTGGCTGAGACTAATGAAGTTTTGATAAAAGAAAATGATCTTAAAGATCGACATGCGCTGGTCCAACAAAAAGAAATTGTCCAGCTTCGTGAGGAGATCAATGATCGCAACCATAGCATTGAGGTAATGCGTATGCGAGCTATTGATACTATTCAAATGGCTTATGACCGATTGAGGGGGAGAGAACAGTGAAAAAATTATTGGTCTTAATAACGTGTTTACTCTTAATAGGCTGTGTTACAGTCACTGCACCAGAACCAAAGGAGGAAAATCTTAATGACAGAAATCTTCTTGGGGCTAAAGATATGTTGCGGCCTTTACAGGTTCCCCCGGATCTAAGAGAATATCTAAGATCACACCCTAATGATCAACTGGAAACCATTTTACTTTTATATCAAAACGATCTTATGGCCTACAGCTTTTATCTTGATAAACAGCTAATTAATTTATCCAATAAAACAGGCTATGAGTTAGCTCTGGATAATGAGTGTGTGTTGCCTAAAGAGCCTCGTTTATTTGAATACCCGGTGTTTCCAAGACCACCTAGCCCACCCCCCTTAGATGGTAACTCTCAGGGAGAAGCCATTGAAGCGGCTTACCGTCGATACGTACTGGATTTGGTTGACCATGTTGATGATATAAAATCCATTGTCGATCGATCAGTCATTAAATATAACCGTGTACTGCAACAGCAATTTAATAACAGTCAATAATTACATGACGCAATATCATGTAATAACTACTGTGGAATAGAAAAATGAGCAATGATAATACAGCAGATGACATTGTCTGGGAACTGGAATGTTATACAGACGGTGGTTGTCTGCAAAAGGAGGGCTTTGCTGGTTGGGGGGCTTTTGGCGAGCTAACACCTCTGGGCAACGATAATCCGGCTGCTAAAGACTGCTTGAAAATCGACGCCTACGGAACTATAGAGGGGCACGCTACCAACAACGTCGCAGAGTTAATGGGCTTTATCCGAATACTGGAAAAGCTTGAGGAATATCCGTGTCAAAAAGCTCATTTTATCCTGGACTCTGAATATGTCAAAAAGGGTGCCGAGGAATATCTTGATGGCTGGTCTAAAAATGGTTGGTGTCGTGCCGATGGTGCGCCTTTGAAAAATGTTGAGCTATGGCAACGTCTACATAAAACCTTACTTGCCTCTAAAGAGCGCGGGCTTGAAATTAGCTACAGTTGGGTAAAAGGCCACAGTGGTAATAAAGGCAATGAGTACGCGGATGGTAATGCCTCTAAAGCGGTTAACGCTGCTTTTAATGGGGCAAAAGTTGAGCATATCCACATTACTAAAGCTAGTAAGTTCCGTGCTGCTCCTAAGGTAAATTTCAATCGCCTGTTAGACCAAAAACATTTCTATTTTAAAGCTGACACACAACCTATCAGTAAAGATGGTCGATTTATCTATTACTGTGGCAACCACGGTAAGGATGATCATTTGTTTGGTAAACGACAATCGGATAGTTCTATGTCAATCCTTTATTTAAAGGAGAAAGAACCGGTTCTTGAGCGTGTCAGAGAGCATCAAAATACCCTTAATGGTCAAGACCATCATAGCCCTTTTATTGGGCGACTATCAACTATTATGGTAAAAAGGCAGTATAAGGAAATACTGGATGAAGGTTGTATTTACTTCCGACATAAAACCAATGACCGCAATATGTTGGATTTTGAAAAAAAGCCCATCACCGTTGAGCTAAACCCACCTCGTTTAGGGTTAGAAGGCATTAAACAGCTTTCTTCTCTGGAGTTACAACTCAGGGGGTATCTCGACGAAGAACCTGTTAAGTATCAAAAGAAGATAGACATTACCGATAAACTGTTTCAATTGGATGGCGATAAAGCGATATTAAAAGAAACTATTTCAAATATCGATAAAGCTATTTCAATCGCTGTGACAGTTGAAAATCAAGATGAGCAAAGTATCACACTAACGTTCGGTATTGACTTACCTTTACTAAATACTTTATCGGCTATTGCCAAGCATAAACCTAAAGTGTGTTTGATTACTTGGCCAGAATCGGACAAGGCTTTTTACTACGGCGTCGTGATTGAGTCTGGTGATGATATCGGATTATGGGCAGCGCCCTATTCCAACCTTCATTTAACACAAAAAAGGGAAAAGAAATGACTCCTAGCTTAACTAACACACCAAACAAAAGTCTTGTACAACAGTGGGTAATAAGAATGCTCAGTCAGCTGCTAACAGCACGTATGAAACGAGTATTCTTCTCAGTAACTTTGTTTCGCCATTTAAGTAATGTCATGGGTATTGATAATGCTAATCGATCGCGGCTTCACCAATCTTTATTGAAAAATGTTGACAGACGAGCTTTAGCTTTCCCTGAACATTTTGCCAATAATCTATGGTGTCATTTAAGTAAAGAGTGTGCTGAGGATCTGGTTAATAATAACAACACACTGGTCAGCGATAATATTCTAGATGTCACACCCCAGTGGTTGCTTTATGGAAGACGCGGCGATATGATACGTGACATCAATGTAGTGGTTAACACCCTTAAGCAATGTGCTTAATAAAAGGAGGGTCTTAAGACCCTCCTTTTATTCGTTAACCTCTTCTGCACGGGTGGGATAAGCTTCTTGATTAAGAATAATAATAAGCCTGTCTTCAGTATCGATAGTGGCGGTTAATAGAGTCTGTATCTGGTTAGATAGTATTGCCACATATTCAAGCTCAAGTCCAGTTTCATACAAGATTTCACTAATATCTTTTAAAACATTTTTATTAACCTGATACAATCCTGGTTCTTCATTAACTCGTTTGATCAGCAAATCAATAGTGTCAGCGACGTTATTTGTGGCCTTTAACAAGTCTTTAACCGATATCTTAGCTTGATTGGCAACCAGCTCACCTAATAGCTGTTTATATTCTCGCCAATCGGCCTGACGCTCAATGGCTTGTTGATACAAATATTTATCGTGAGCGGCGTGTTTTGAATTAAACTGTTTTTTTAATTCAGCCTGAATTTTATCCAGATCAGTATGTTTAAACTTGGTTTGACTAAGCCCTTTTAAATTATCTGGTTCGCTAAGAAGCTTTGATAACCAGATATTAATGGGCTTTATTAAACGTTTTTCTACATCTAAAATTATCTTTTGATGTTCAAGAAGTAGTTCGGCATGTTCTATATAACTAACAATTAAACCAGGTGGTCGGTAAACTGTTACATTCATCAGATTAGTATAAGGAGTCACGTTCATTTCTTTAATAAAAGATTTAGAAATAAAAGACTTTTTAAACAAGGGATTTTTATTGCCAGCAAACAACCCACTAAACTTGCTGGTTACATGGGATTTAAAAGCGCCTACCATACCTGATAACTTATTAAAAGGTATGCTAAGGTCACTGACCGTCATCGCTTCAAGGGAGATGGTCTCTTTTAAGAGATAGAATGACTTATCCATTGGGGCTCCTTTAACCGGATTAAGGATAAAATATGGCTAACATTAACGCTAAATTTTCTAAAAATCAAATCCACGTACGATACAATGTTGGTTGTTTATTCGATATTCCAACAGGTACATACTATTCTGGTAAAGACGGTGAGTCTATACTATCAGGGGGTTACCCTTACCTGTTAGGTATTTGTGGTAAAGGCAACACCTATAAATCTACAGTAACTCATTATATGAATTTGGCGGTTGCCGATCGTTATATGTCCTCTGGCAATATTATTTACGATACTGAATTTACCGTTGATCAACCGAGACTGACACGTCTGGCACAGGCTTTTGAAAATCTTAAAGATAAAGATTTATTCGCTGAAGAAGCACCAGTGTTGGGTTTTCTCGATGGGTTAACCAGTGGTAATGAGTTCTTTGAAATGATAAAAGAGCATGGTAAGGAAATGAAAAACGGGGGTAAGAAGGTGCATTTAACAACACCTTTTGTTGACCCTAAATCGGGACAGTCGATTACCAAAATAAAACCTACCTTTGTTGAGATAGACTCTTTTTCACAGTTCCCACTTGATACAGTAGAAGAGATGTATAGTGACAATGAGATTGGTGATTCTAAATTAAATATGGAAGCCATGCAGGTAGCCAGACTTAAATCGCAGATGATTACGCAATTACCCCTGCTTACTGCTGGTTGTGGAATTCATGTTACTATGACAGCCCATGTAGGTAAAAAACATCAACTTGACCCACGTAAACCACCGGCTAAAGAGTTGGCAGCTATGCCCGCTGATTTAAAACTTAAACGAGTACCTGAAAATTTCACCACCCTTGTCAATGGTGTCTTTTACTGTTCAGGCACTACCACATTACAAAGCAGTAAGAAAACAACACAGTATCCTGTTAGACCCGGCATGGAAAAGGAGAATGACCAGGATCTACAAATTATTTCTGTTACCCCATGGCGTATGAAAGGTGGTGCTTCTGCTGTTACCTTTAAAGTCATTTGTTCTCAGGAAAATGGTTTATTGCCCCATTTAAGTCAATACCACCATTTAAAGGAAAACAAAATTATCCGTGGCGAAAAGCATACCACGGGTTTTGGTTTAAACGGTAACGATCAAACTCATGAGTTGATACTATGCCCTGGCATTAAAATAGGTCGCACTAATATCCGCAAACACATAGATGAAAATCCTAAAATACGCAGGGCATTAGAGATTACTTCAGAAATGAGTCAAATCTTTATGTACTGGGATAAAATTGACCCAGAACTTCGCTGCACTCCTGAACAGCTTTATAAAGATATTCAGGAAAAGGGTTATGATTGGGATGTCTTACTTAATACCCGTGGTTATTGGTTATTTAAAGAACAGAAACACCCACAGCACTTTTTGTCCACAATGGACCTTTTAAATATGCGTTTGGATCGTTATAAACCCAAGTGGTGTAAACCTACGTCTAAAAAGAAATAGAAGGCGGGTCTACCCACCCAATATGAGGATGGCGTTATGTCAAGAACTAATTTAAAACGACAGGTACTCGATATTCTTGCAGAGGTTTCACCTAAAACCGCATCCAAGGCTAAACGGCAAATTCCTGAGTGCAGAGGTGGTTTGAAAGAACAACTACACGCCATGAATAAATACTGGCGACTACAATTAGGTCTTTGCCCAGAACCCACTATTGCAGTCAGGGAATACCTCAGTGACAATCTGGTTGTCACTGAGTGGCTTGAGTATTTTAAACACTTGATCGTACCCTACATAGTCCGCAATGATTTACCCAAATATTAAGGTAACACTTATGCGATTAATTGTCGCAGGCTCACGTAGCTTTAATGATTATCAATATTTATATCACACCTTAGATAAATTATTGTGCGATGTTATTAAACGAGATGTTAAAATAACTATTATTCATGGCGATGCTCGTGGTCCCGACAGAATGGGTGGCAAGTATGCCAAGGATAAGGGTTATGAAGTGGAGGTGTTTCCAGCTAACTGGGATGAATATGGCAAAGCCGCTGGCTATCGTCGTAACAAGCAAATGGCCACTAACGCCGATGCACTCTGTGCCTTTTGGGATGGTCAATCCAAAGGCACAGCCCACATGATTGACCTGGCTTTGGATAACTATTTAAATGTAAGGGTGATTCGTTTTAAGGGAGGTGAGCATGGCCAATAGACAGAAAGTAGTTGATACCTTATTCTGGTATTTAGATCAGCTAGATCCATCGGGGGAAAATAAAGCGATTTATAAAAAACGCTTGGATAAAATGTCCGATAAAGCTTTTGGAGCATGGCTGGAACAGCTTGCCAGTGAAGAAACTACATTAGCGTTATTTGTGCCTAATCAATCTAAACACCAGCTAAGTGTTGAGAAAAATATTAAGTTGGCTGAAAAACTAGGGCATAACTTCTTTGAACGTCTAAAGTTAACTGATCCTGCAACCGGGGAGGTTTATTTAACGCCACTGCCGTATATGGTGTGTGATTTGACATTAAGGCGACAAGCGCAATTGGTTACTAAAAAAATAACTGTAGCTGAGGATAATAACCATCGTGATGAGTTAACTAATCAGGCAACCGGACCATCGAAAGGGGCTTCATTGTCATTTCCGGAATTGCAAGTGTTAGCAGCCTGTGGTTTGGATAAAACCATTGAAGAGTTTATTAAAATACGCGGCGGTGATGAAGCGGCTTATAATGTCTTCACCAAAGATGTCATTCAAAGTGGTACAGGGAGTCTTGATCGAGCCGCAACAACTAACACCCGAGCAAAATCAACTGAAGTAGCAGCAGCGCTTCTTAAAGCCATGCATTTGGATAATACACTATGATTTCAAGTGAATATGAAGGCTTTCTTTCAAGAATTAATGAGATGACTGCTTATTGGGTTCGTATATCGGGTTGGGACCCGCATGATAAAACATCAAGCAGTGCTCTTATTAATCTGGCCGGGTTGTTAGGTTCTGATCAATTTCGCTTCTGCTTTGTCAGCTGGGGGGGTAATCCAGATAAATTATGGGATTCCGTTCGACAACAAGGTATGGAAGAAACAGCTTTATTGCTCGATTATACAGGCTATCTATTTGGCATGATATGCTGCAATTCAGATGAGTCGGATTATCTTGTTGATCAAGTGGTACGTTATATTGAAGTTCATCGCTCCCAAGGGCTATCAGCAATCAATGGGGATATTCTTGAGCGTATTTATTCTACGGATAAAGAGCAAACAAAATATATCATTGAAAACAACCGGTGGATAGTAGCTCTTTTCCATTTAAGTAATTATGTAAAAAATCAAGTAATATTAAATGTATTGGAGAATTAATAATGGCACGTCAAGGTTTATTAGTTAACCTCGATGCTCTATTGGATACTCAGTTGGGTGCAGTTAGTTTACTGCACCCACAAGCGCCCGATATATTAATAGAAAAAGGTTATCATAATCGCACCACCAATGAACTTTGGACATTAACCGAGTACTTTAGTGAAAAGGATTTTAAGAAGTTATGGGAAAATCGTGACCAGCGCGTTTTAGCAAAATCAGCTATGACTAACCTTATTTTCTTTATTCAACGCTGCATTGTTCAAGTGGTTAAAGGCGCTAAAGAAACGCATAGTGACCCGGTTATTTATGTTGATATTAATACTCATCCATACCAATTAGCCGATGATGAAAAAGAGGCGATAATGAGTATACTTGGTTGTTATTTGGGTACTATGGTAAAAATGAAATGTGTTGATATTCCTGCGAGTGTGTTAACTCCAGGTTATATCAAAAACAATTGGGAAGGGATTTTCTATACTGATTTTGAGGGATGGTTTGCACAGCACCATAAAGAATTGGTGACTCAACCCATACCTAGAGTAGAATTTTTTGCTCCAGAAATTGCTTGTGGTGATTTGGCGGTTATTGAAAACCTTGAAAAAGAGACTGAAGGGGAGCTGCCGTCCCCCTTTAGAGCTTTGGAATTTTTATTGGTTGAATATCTGGCTCTGCATTTTATTCCAATTCGAGAATTTTCGTTAGTGACTATTGCTCATCCTGGTGTGTCTCCATAAACGCTTCGTAATCCATAGTTGAAATACCCTCTTCCATCTCGCCATCCACTACATCCAACTGAGGCAACTGAGCTGCTGCCAAGTCCACCTGATCATTGATTACTTTGCCATCAATAGCTTCGGAGGTTTGAAATGGATTAGAGTTACCACTTTTACCATAAAGCTTATTCATAGCTTTGGCTATCTCACGATCTTTTTCAATACCCTTTTCTTCAGTCTTAATACGTTTAACGCCCAAGGCCGTTGTATCTATACTCTCCAAAGCTGCCAATAAACGATACTGGTCTTTAGAGTTTTCAGGCATACCGCCTTCCATCATTTTCTCAACAAGATTCAAACGGATATTCTGGGTGTGTTTAATAAGTTTATCTGGATCAGTTTTTTCAGTAGTAGCTTCTGCTTCGACAATTAATTCATCCATTATTTAAACCTCTGTTCTAAAACGATTGAAATACATATTATTTCAGTGGATTAACGCATACTTAACGGACTGAAATAATACGAGGCGATAACTATGTTAAAAACCCTCAAACGACGATGGGTCCAAAGAAAGTTTACACGTCAGCTACAACAGTTTGAGACATTAATGTCAAAAAATAAACATACACCTAATTTGTTTGATGTTATATCAAAACAAGTAGGTTCCGAGGATTTATCGCGATTTACACCGGTAGATACGGATCGGTTAACCCTGAAGTTGTGGTACACCAATTTTCAAGAATTAAACAGCACCCTCGAAACAGCTATCATAAGAATCGAAAATGTTGAACATTTAAAAAACGATTTGGATTTTCAGCTAAATACACCCAAAAATATTGCTGTTAATGATTGGTTAATTGATAAAGATAATGTCTACATCTCCTTGGATGAAGCATGGAAAATTTTACAAGGTAATTATTACACGCTGGCCAGCACACTCTATGAATGTGAGTCGATACGAGAAACTATGTATCCCTATTACAATCGTAGACTTTTACGGGTTTATCACGATACGTTTAGCTGGTTCAAACTTCTGAACACATTGGTAACTGATGATGGGTAGCAAGAAGAAAAAACATGATTCCAAGATTCTGGCGCTTTTGAAGCGCTCAGATAAAGGCATCAATACAGCAAAGAATACTTTTACTGAATTATTTAGGGTAATGCTTAGAGACCTTAAGATTGGACCCATTACTTGGTCTAAAAATATGAAGTCATTTCTGGATGATCCCAGAAACAGCATTCCTAAGGGTAAAATACGGTCTTGGACAAAAGGTAATCTTGGCCGTCAAATGGCACATGACCGTTTTACAATAAAAGTATTTCAAAAGGCTCTGTTCTTTTTAAAAGTTGAAAAAGTTCAATTTAATCTTTATCTCAAACGCTGTGGTGATACCACTCAACACAGTAGTATCCTAACTCTTAATGATATTCGTCATGAGATCACCAGTGATATTATCAGAGGTTCTTTAAAGGCTATGGGTAATGAAGATCCTGAAGAACTGATGAGTTATGATGATAATGATATCATTGGACTACCCAAGGTAGAGGGTCCTAATTACTTTAAAAGTGACTTTACAGGATTTGACGGTAATAAACCCGTTACAATCGACGATCTGCTGGAGGAGAATGATAAAGGTTTACAACACGCTAATGATATTCCCACACGACTGTGGCGACAGGCAATCTTTGACTTAAAGATTAATAATCATCGCTTTAATCAGCTATTAGATGATTATCTAATGGACCCGGTTAATCGTGTTTCATTATCGGGCAAAGATAAAACTGAATCACAAGCGCTCTCTAGCGATCGAAATAATTTGACTAAAGCCCTTTCTAAAGAAACCATGACTCAACTGACTTTTAAACGCGCTTTGCGTTTTTTGAAAGTGGATGAGGCTTTTCTTGAAGCCGTACTTTGGCACAGGGGTAGGCGCACTACTCATACTGTTGAGATTAAGTTGGATTGAATTTTTAAAATAGTACCTGAGGGTACTATTTTTTTTTTTGCCTTCATTTTGTAGTAGCTAGACTGGAGCATAGTAAAATGGCTGGACGAATAGCAGAACCTTTATTTAAAACCGGCGCTGAAGATAAATTAACGGTTGAAGATGTTTATCAAATCGAGAGTGGTCCTCAAACGCCAACCACTAACAATTCTATCAACCAAGACATTATCAATACGGCGACGCCACCCCAGGTGTTTGATGGTGGTGTCTTAAAGTCAAATATTACACCACCAGTAATGTCCAATCAAACGCTTACAGAGCGTGCTGAGGATACGTTGGGTAGTGAGCAGGGTGTACTGGATAGTTTGGGAGAAATTGCCACAGATGTGCTCCTAGGTACAGTAACGACTACGGAAGCAAAGCAGACTGACTATTTCTACAATACCGATGGGGTTAGACATAAAAAAGCCCCAGAGACAACCCTGGATCAAATTAAAACTATTAGCTTACTAACTGAAGGATTATTTGGATCTACAACAACCAGTGGAGTACGCGATAGTGCTATGGAGTTTGGCCTAACCCAAACGCTGGTTAATGAAATGACCAGTGCTGGAACTCCAAGTCTACTTACTGATCTGACCAATAAAGTTGCCGATAAAGGCGGTGATGCTGTAGGTCATTTAACCGAGAGTGCACTTAGTGTAGTTGGTGACTTCACTAAAGTTGACTATAGTACAGTAGCGGCATTATTAGATATTTTGGATGGTTTTGATATACTCACTGTTAACCCGGATTCCATTCGACAAATACTATCTATCTATCGTTTACCCTTTGATTTTATTCCAGCAAATACAGCTACTGAGCTGAGTCTGTTAAAATCGCAGTTAGCTCAGATTGACCCACAATGGTTTAGAAAAAGCAGGGATGGGGTGCAGGTTTATAATCTTGAACCGTTTCAATACGCCTCTACAGATGCTGAGTTTTTACTGATGCAAGACGAGATTCTCTCCCTACCCATGCGTATCTGTAAAACCTATCCACGTGTGCCCCTTAACCGGCGATTAAGGGCTGATCGTCGCAGGGCCGCAATAAAAGGCAGGGACTAGTCCCTGCCAATAAATTAGTTATCAATCTCTACTCCATTCAGTGGATACCAATCAGCTTTTATAATTGTATCAAAATCCCAAGGACAGGTTTTGGGGAAACTGTCGTTAATTAGCTTTTGACTTTTATGAAGGTGATCGTTCATCTCATCAATAGCCCCCCGTTTAGCATCAGCATAAATTTCAGCTATAGCTTCATCTCGATATTGATAAACGGTTGGATATTTTTTTAACAACCGTTTAATTTCGTCTCTTGTATTTCTGACAGTTTTTCTCCATCCCTTAAGCACCCGCTCTGTTGCTACAGAATCCCTTAATACTGTAGTTTGATATTCCATTTTTAACAAGTGCTGAATTAATACTTTTAATTGGGACTCAAGTCGATCAATCTTATCAGACTTATTCAACTCCAGTTCCTCAATTAAATTCTCAATATCTAACTCATTAAAACGTTTATTAGCCAGCAAATTAACTTGTTCACTAAGCCACTTGTAAGGATCTGTGTGATATAAACTAGTCATCTAAACTCACTCCATTTAAAGGATACCATTCGGTTTCCATTATTTGCTCAAAACTCCAGGGACAGGTATCTGGGAAACTATTATCATCTAAAGGGGTATAAGCGTTGCGGGCGTGGATATTCATCCCATCAATGGCCTCCTCCTTAGCTTCCTGATAGGCTTTGACCATGGTTTCCTTAACATAATTTTTTAAACTATGGTTTTTTTCAAAAAGATCAACGATATCTATTCTTGTTCTTTTAATTGTTCCTAACCACTTCTTAACAAAATGATTATTACAAGCATCTTTTAATATTGTAGTTTGATAATCGCACTTGAGCAAGTGAGCGATTAGGGTCCTTAACCGTCTTTTTAATTCACGGATTTTGTCATCTATACTCAACTCCAACTCCTCAAGCAGATTATCAAGATCCAGTTTATCAAACTCTTTATTAGCTAATAAAGCTAACTGTTGGGTTAACCATTTATGGTGGTCTGTGTGGTATAAGTTATTCATTTAAATCAACTCCATTTAAGGGATACCATTTCTCAGTCATGATTTGCTCAAATGCCCATGGGCATTTTTCTTGGAAACTCTTAAAGGTTAATGTTTGCTGGCCGGGATTTAAAAATCTATTCATCTCAATAATAGCTTTATTTACAGCGTGTGGGTATGCCTCTTTTAGAGCGCCATGTGTGTGGGGTTTTAAGTGTGGATTTTTAGCGATATGTCGATTAATGTCGTATCTTGCATTATCAATACTGTTTAACCACTTTTTAATAAAATGGTTATTGCAAGCATCCTTTAAAACCGTCGTTTGATAGTTACACTTAAGTAAATGAATAAGTAACCTGATTAAATGATTCTCAAGCTCATTTTTAGGATTACCCACCTGATACTCCAGTGCTTCCAAAAGATTTCCAAGATCCAATTCATCAAACTTTCTATGTGCTAATAAATCTCTTTGCTCACTCAACCACTGGGTAAAATCTCTCTCGTATAGACTTTGCATAGTTTCTCCAGTTAAATTTAAAGTTTACAGACAAATAATAGAAGCATCAACATAAAAAAATACATTAGCATAAAGGCAGGGCTATGGCCCTGCCTTTATTAAGTTCCAGTAAGATTCAGTAAACACCATTCAACATTGTCCGTTATTACTCCGGGCAATAATCCACCCCTATTGCCGCGTATAGCCGCTTTAGAGTCAAGATACGCTAAACACTCAGCGACACTTTCCTCACCATAAAGAATATTAACCGATACTGTATCGCCATCAAACGCTATGTTCACTGACAAGCGCTAATTGTCAGCCGTTCTCTTATGAACTGCTGCA
>NZ_JAHHPN010000855.1:0-2858 GCF_024606325.1 Endozoicomonas sp. ONNA1 | reverse complement strand
CAGGGCCTCCATGGACCTCGTTCAAGCCATCACCCAACAATGCCAGGTCATCACCCGACCCCAGGTGGATCAGGTTAGTTCCACTGCCAGCACTGGCAACATCATTCCCGCCCAGGGTATGGGCTACATTTTTACCACCCTTCAAATAAATTTTGTTGGGCCCGGCAGTTCCCCGCACTATCAGACCTGGCTTCGACCCCACCACATTTTCAATACCGGTAACTGTACCCCCGGTTTCCAGTAGCTGAAACAGGGTTGTGTAAAATACGGTGGCCCCATTGGGTTTGTTTCTTTTGCTGCGTTCTATCAGTCCCTGCTTACTGAAGTAATACAAATCCTGGTCTGATTTCAGGTAGATGCCCTGATCTGAAAAATAGACATAACCTCTCGTACCTCTTCTCTGCTTTCCGGAGTTTGAGATCACGTGGATGTCCTGATTTGAATGGACACGCTTTTTCTTTTTATCTCCTCTCCGGTCATGGGCCACTCTGTAAACGATTTCCCCAACGTAATAGAAGATCTGGTTGCTGTACTGATCAGAAATCCGTCTTACGCCTGTGTGCTTTTTATCGTAACCTGTCAGTAAATGGTCAGATATCAATACTTTGTCAACCAGTTCACGCGAGTAGTCAGCTTTTATCTCTGACAGCGGGGCAATGTATAATTTCCTTGGGCTCAGATACTCATCGGGAGTGGCTTTGGTGGACCTGAAACCGCGCTCCGGTATGCGAAGGAGTCGAAAAAGGGTTGTTCCTCCTGTTTCATTGCCATCCGGCGCAAGGCGCTTAAGGTTGTGGTCTTGCAGGTATACAGCAAAATGGCTACGCCAGCGTCCTTCTTGTAAGTTAACCTCGAAGAATGCGCTGGATTTCGTCCAGGGAAGGAGATAGTAACCCCTAAACCTTTGATGGAGGGTGTTGTATCCGGAGTAAGGAAACCTGACCTGTGCCGGCAAAACAAGGGTATCATTTCCATGACCTCCTCTAATGTTCCCTATGCCTAAGCCCGGTTGAAGCAAGTCATCTCCAGTACCGCCATACTGTTCGATATCGCCAAGGTCATCTATGAGCCTGTCATTATCATCGCCTCCGTCCTGTAGCGCGCCGTTAAAAATAGTGTCACCACCTGGTCCGCCAAAGCCTATCCCACGATATCCCAGATGGAGGACGTCATTACCACGGTTGCCATAGGCAGTCCCTGACCCGTCAATCCATATCCTGTCACTATCAGGGCCTCCAAACGCCTTCCCTGACCTTTCGATCCGGATAGTATCACGGCCTGTGCCCCCTTTTGCTATGCCATCTTTTTTCAGGATCAGCCTGTCGTTGCCTGAACCGCCATAGAGCTCTCCCTTGTCAGCGATCAGGGTGTCATCGCCATCCAGACCATAAAATATCTTGTAACCTTTCTTGCCATACATGTAGTCCCGCAGAGTCGTTCCTATCACCTCTCGCCTGACGTTGAGTCCAGCTTCAAGGGCAAGTCCCTTGTCTCTTTTGCCACCCAAAAGCCTGTCAATGGACTTCGTCAATGACTCGAGATTATCCTCGTACTTATCCTGATCAAGAAAATCGCTGGCATCCAGGTGGAGCTGAAGCCTCCTGTAGCCAGCTTTCTCAAAATGAGCCACTTTGTCTTCAATATATTTTTTGAATTCATCGCCTGCCAATAAAGCATCGAAATCCTGCCTGGCGTTAGGTGGCGGCATCAGTGCCACCAGGGCAGTCTGCACGAAACCCAACAGCGTGCTGATCAGATCTACAACAAGACCCAGCTTTGGAAAGATGAAGTCCAGCGCCAGACCCAGAACATCAAGGCCAATCGTAATGACATCAAGGGCCGCTATTGCGCCAAAAATGGCCGCCTGTTTACGGTTGCCAGCCTTGCTTGCCGCCACGGCGTTGTCGACATTACCGGCCAGTGAAACAGTGCCAGCGGCCAGAGCTATGACACCGCCTACCAGCGGTAAAGCCCTGGCTACCATTCGCGACGCTTTTGGACCCAGCTTGAAAGCTACGCCAATGGCTCCTGCCGGATTTTTCGTTTTGACAAGGGTTTTACTCAGCAACCAGTTGCCGCTCATGGCGAGGCTGTAGTTTGAGCCGATTATGTTCAGAACCGCCCCCGCATAGGCCATGTTCCTGGCTTCAGCAGGCATCGCGTATCCGTACTTTTGCAGGTTAACCAGTGTCATCGTCGACGTGGCTAAGCCGGCGAATGCATTCCCTGCGCCGAAAAGCATCCTGCCCGTACTTAATTTTGTACTACGGTCCAGCATATCCAGCGTGCGCATGAATTTCCCTTGCGGTCTTTTCGACCCACCTCCTGACTTGGTGTCGCCCGGGCTACCCGGCTCGGAGCCATCCCCGCCGGTATGGCCTTTTCGGGCTCGGAGATGCTCCATAAATTCCGGGCTTGCAAGCAGTTGTTCCTTGACATAGCCGGTGTCGTCGGCACTGTAGCCCGAGTCATTGAGCAAAGTGACCACCCGATCAATGACTTGCTCTGGCTTCAGTCCCTGCTTTTCCGCCAGTGCTTGTCGTAACAGATCAAGAAGATTCTTCCGGAACCCCGGATTGTCGAGCATGTCCTCGGTGGTAACCGCCGCAAAACGTCCCTGTTCCAGCAGCAGGAAAGAGTCTGCCAGCAACCCTTTGTCTCCGGCAGCCTGCCTGATAGTGTTGAAGCGATCACTAATCTCAATAGTATCCAGGTGCCTGCTGACCCGGTCCATCAGGGCCATTATGGTCCTGGTCGGTCCGGAGCCGTCGCATAGCACGCACTCTGCGGCGGGCAGTCTTGTTGCCTGGCCGTCTGGCAAACCGGCCTTGTCCAGATTCTGCAGGGCCTTGTCGAAA
>NZ_JAHHPN010000854.1:0-3272 GCF_024606325.1 Endozoicomonas sp. ONNA1 | reverse complement strand
AGGGGTTATCCGGGTCCAGCAGATCGTTAAATTTTGGCAGCTCCTCACTGGTGAGTTTCCGGATATCCATCACCAGAGTGAGTGGCTTTGAACCTTCAAACAGCTTGCCTGAGCGGAGAACGTTGCGACCATCTTGAGAAATGCTCAACCGGCTCACCAGATTAGCCTGTGAAAGGTCATCGGGATGGGAGATAAGGGTAACGTCGCGATTTTCGTTGCCGGTGCGGGCCACTAAAAGCTGTCGAACCTCATCATCACTGGTGACAAAACGAAAATCGAAGGAATGAGAGGCTCTGGCGATTGAGGAATCTATTGAAGATACGGTTCTCGCTTTGTCAGGCGACACAGTCGGAGGTGAGGATATCGTCAGTTTGGAGGTGAACTCATCGCAGATTTTTACCTTATCTTTTGACGATGACTCCAACTTTGGTGCCCTGGGAGGCACGCCACTATGGCTCTCTTTTCTATCAGGAGCGCGTTTGTTTATTTGCCCATCAATCCGACCATCCATAGTCAACCTCTTACATCTAATCTCAGGAACTGCGTTGAAACCGTTTAATAATGTGACCTTAAAATAGGATGAAAGTTCCATTTGGATAGAGACCCACAGCTATCTCATGCTGCGAAGGTAGTATGGACAATCGTAAAATTATGGACTCAGAGCATCTTTGATTGGTCAAAAAGCCTCAAACCGAACGCATGTGATACTGGAATGCCGATGTTTATCCGTTTTTCAGATCGCCGGAATATCCCTCAGGTCAAGTCATCCTGCTCCGCTAAAGCCCCGCCGGTTGCATTAGGCCTGATCTGCCAGAGCGAAAAAACCTTTTGCGTTACATCATCAGCATTGTCAGGGCGCAAACTGGTAACCTGAAGGTTGCGGCTGCAAGGGCTGAAGCAAAATTTCTTAATCCTGCCTTCTGTTCGCAAACGGGTCCTTTCCAGCCAGCTCCCGTCTGCCGACAACCCGAACAGAATCAGCCTGTGCATGTCCGATTGAGGAATCACAGCCAGAAGGCAACTTTCTTCATTGAAATCGGCTTTATTGATGGGAAATTCGATGCGTTGATTGATCCACTCACCGTCAGGTTCACCGCAAAGTTCACCAGCAGGCTTACGTTGATAAATATCCGTATGGCCCGCAGGATCATTACAAACAATGGTTTCACCGCTGGGACTGATTACTACCAGGGACCCAGCCGGAAATGATTGTGTCTGGCCCCAGATTCCGGACGCCGCCTTGCGCCAGATCGTTACACTCTCCCCGCTCCTTCTGATGAACTCACGAGGGTCCACAGAAAAGTGAATCACACCACCACCGCTTTCGGGCGCCTCCTGAACAGAGGGTAGCCATTGGTCGTCAGTCGTTAATTCCCAGATCTGAAAACTGTCTTCGGTGGTGATAATCAGAAGCCGACCATCGGGGCTAAATTCAGGTTTAAGATAGAAATACCGACTTGGCTGGCTACAGTATTCAATTATTCTCTCTTTTTCACGCCACTGCCCTTCCGGGCCACGGGCAAAAATGACGACAAAGAAATAATCCCGTTCAATATCACTGTCATAGGTATCCTCACCGGCATCATCAAACCATGTGGCGAAATGGCGGTTATCCGGGCTGAATATAACGTCGAGATCAAAATCAAATTCGCTCACTTGTTCGCCACTGGGCGTGAATTTGTCGTCATCGGCAGGATCTCTGACATTAATATCGCCGGTTTGTAACCAGGATTCATCGTCTGCCTGCCCCATCAGCATAATGAATGATCCATCATAAAGCGCAAGATGTTTGCTGTCGGCACTGAACAGCAAATGATGATTAAGGCCTGTATTAATGTTGCCTCTATTGACCCACCGTCCATCGGCCCCCTGACCGAGAATAGCACCCGCTCGCCCCGTGTTAATGCAGACCAGTGATCTGGCATCCGGTGACAGGTGGATGTTACTCAGATACTTGTCCTCACATTCAGGAAAAACGTCACCTGTTGTCAGCTGTTGCTCAACCCACGAATCATTCTTGCATTCATAAACAGACAGTAAATGCTCTTTACCACTGTAATTGTGGCGAAAAATTTTTAACGGAACGGGTTGCGGGACAAATAAAATA
The DNA here is from genome assembly GCF_024606325.1 of Endozoicomonas sp. ONNA1. NCBI lineage: Bacteria > Pseudomonadati > Pseudomonadota > Gammaproteobacteria > Oceanospirillales > Endozoicomonadaceae > Endozoicomonas > Endozoicomonas sp. ONNA1. The sequence continues at coordinate 1,165 of NZ_JAHHPN010000854.1, read as the reverse complement.
TGGTCGGCCCGCTGATGTCCATAATTGACCATACCACCGTGTTTGATCTCAGCTTTTCTGGCCCAGTGACCATCACCATCCAGAGCCAGAATATCACTGTAGTTCCGCGACTTCCCCTCAATGATAATGGGAATATGATCACGCAAGTGATAGTTAAAATCTTTAACATTTAAACTGCCAATAGGTATGAGGGTCAGTGCAGCCCCATCAAGAACCTGCTGGCGCATATGGCTAGCATAATAGGAGTAAAAAGCCGGACCCAGTTGTGCAGGGAAGTGGCGAACAGAAAATATGGACAAGGTTCTGAGGTACTCAAGGAGTATATGACTGGACTGAATGATTGCCCGGCAAGAAGACTGCCTTTGCCCGGTCTGGGAGAGAAAGTGCCGGACCTCTCCGAGGCCGCAATATCTCAGGCGATTGTCCATGGACGACGAAGTTTTCCCAAAATGATTGATATCGTTGATTGATAAATAGCTGGCGATTCTGTTGAACACTTCCTGGGGCAAGCGGAGTAACGGGTAGTCGGAGTGAGTCACAGCAGGTGTCAGTTCAGGCTTGATTTCACCCGTTCCATCGGCAGCAGTGCCGGGCTTCACCCATGTTGCAGCTGGCGATAATGCCCATTGACCCTTGTTCGATGAGGTTTCAGATGTAGCATCAGGCTCCCTTTTAACCATGGCAAGAGCCGGTGGCTCTGACAGTTCCTGCAACGATATCCTGGCGGCCAGCAGATAAAGCCGGTAGTGCTGATTGAGGCACTGGTTAATTCCATCTTCGGAAAAATCGCCTCCCCGGACAACGGCCCTGGCCACATTCTGTAAATCAAGGCTGGTGAGCTGCAACGGCAGTTTTTTCCGTTGCAGCTCAGCCCTCAGACGACAATGTTGCCGAGTCAGCTGTTCAGCCACGGTTTTTCCCAGTGGGGTTTCTGGCAGCACTTTCCCGGCAATGGTCTGCAACTCTTCCTGGCTGTATTGCCGGATGGGCAACTGTCGGAAACGCCCCTTCAGCGTCGGTGATAATGGTTTTCGCCCGCTGTACCCGGGTGGGTTGATAGTGGCAAACAAGTGGAATCCGGGATGGGCGTCACCGGCCAGAAGATCGTTTAGCTCACCTTCCAGATGCTGGCTGTCGATCAGATTCATTTCTGAAATAACCACGA
>NZ_JAHHPN010000853.1:0-19308 GCF_024606325.1 Endozoicomonas sp. ONNA1 | reverse complement strand
AGGTGGAGGGGCAGTTACCTGCTCAAGAAGACTGGATAGATGTCACTAATGGTGGTCAGTACTATGTGGTTAATAATCTGATGACTTGGCGTGCCAGCGGTGATGATTATCATCGCATTGTGCTTGGCGATGACAAAACGTTCACACGGGAGTATGCTGTTGAACACATAGACGGGGTAATGGATTTTGATATTGAAGTGGATGTCTCACCTTTGGGGGAACAACCGGTTTGGTTAAAGCATACTCTACCTATGGCATCCACTGAGGTCTGGTTAAATGATCGGGCTTTAATTGAAGGTTTGGATTATTCTATTGATTTGCCTACCATTACCATTACTAATAAGGAGTGGATTGATCACAATAGTGAAACCCAGTCAGTGCGTGTATTGATCCATGGTTTTCAAAGTGAGTGGCTAGATAATTTAAAACCAGAGGGTCCCCATTATGTTAAGCATGGTACTTTGAGTTTTAATCACCGCTATGATCTTCGTGATGATAAGGTAATGCGTTGTGTGGTGGGCGGTCGTGTGATTCGACGGGAGGAGCTGGGATTTGCTGAGAACTCAGGGGATGTTGGCGCGCCCAGTGAGATAGCCGAAGGTACACCCTATAGCTTATATCCAGTGTACACGCCACTTAGAGGTGTGGTGATACCTGAGCTACCAGTTGAGCAGGATGTTGATCGTGCTATTGATCAGGAGGTAGCTAATTATCTCAGTGTGCGACTGCCCCAGACTGATCCTGGTTATCCACCCGTGATACCGGGTAAGTACAATGTCTACAGCCCGTTTATCAATCGCATACTACATGACTTTATTAATGGCTTGTGGTTAGTCTCTGAAGATCGTATTACCGATGATAACCTTGAGCTTATCACGCAAAGATACCATTATTTACTGGATCGTGATCCAGCCAGGTGGGATTTGGATTTTGGTTTTGTTGCTGTTCACCCACATATTTACACTGAAGTTATAACCGTCTCAGCCAGAGAGTATTCTATACTTGAGAGGCTCAGTCAGTTGTATCTTAAGGGTAATGTTGATTTGACTCACTTTTTACAGATTGGTCAAAGGACTTAATAAGGGGAGGGCTAAGCCCTCCCCTTATTTTTTGGCAATGTAATTTTTTATTTAGATTGGCTAACTATTGGTAGCAAAGTCATTAAATAAGAGGTAAATAGAGATTTAATGGATAAAGTATCAGAACAACTGGCTGCGCTTGAAGAGACGCTTAATAAACGAAATCAAATTATTAGCGGGATAATTGAAACGCTATTGGCTTTGATTAAAGAGCAGGGTGAGTTAAGTAAACGGGTATCTGTTTTAGATAATGAGCAAGATAAAATTATAAAGCAATTGAATGTAATAAGTAAGGGACAGATAAATCAGAATAAAAGCATAGCTGATCTGCGTATTTATATCGTAAAATTACATGGGTATTTAATGTTAAAGAGGTAACAACTATGATCAGTCTGTTTGATAAACATTTAGCTAAAATTAACGAATGTAATGTTCTTTTGGCTAAAAATCGCGAAAAACCACTCAAGTCAAGAGAAGCGATAATAACATTTAATAAAGATGAAATTGATGACTATAACAAAGCAACCAAAGCGCTCATTAAAAGTGTTTTAGAAGATTTTAATAAACTAAACCCCAAAGACAAATTAGATCTTAAACCTCTTAATGAGATAGTAGAAAAAATGGCGATTGAGATGGAGGTTTAGCCTCCCCTTATTTTTTGGCAATGTAATTTTTTATACGTAATAACTATTATTTGGTTAGAGACTTTAATGCTAAAACCTACCTTGGCTACATACTTTTTTTTTTAAGCTAAAAGGTAGTTTTAATGTTTAAAAGTATACTTGAAAGATTGGATGATTTGGAGAAGGAAAACCAAATATTAAAGGGTAGAATAGATGGTTTAGAGATATCTACCAGCCTACAGGTAAAAGAAATAATCGAGATAATATCGTCTCTAAAAGAAAAGCAAGATAGATTTAAGGGAAGTATAAATAACATTCATGATTACTTAACGCTACAAAACAGCATAATAGAAAAGTTGTCTAAGAGGTAATGACTATGAATTCATTTACTGCTGAAATTGACCCAAAAGTAGCTAAACATATGGCTAAATGTGAAGCTCAACTTAAAGAACTTGATCCACTGAGATATCCAAGCGCCTATGAGGATTTAAAACAACATATACAATACATGCATAGCTGGATCGAAGAATTTAAACCACACGATCCTAAAGAAGATGAAATTTTCCTTAGGGAGCTTGATGTAATGGCAATGAAACTTAAGGTTAATAGTAAAATACTTATGGCTATAATCTGACTCATAAAATCATTTTGTATGTAATTATGGGGGTCTAGCCCTCCCTCTTTTTTTGTGAGGTTTATTATGTCTACCGTAGTTAATTCAGAATCAGTCTGCGAACTTGAACCCCGTTTATCTGAGGTATATGCTGATATTAGAACGCAACTTAACGATACTGATCCAGATGAGTATCCTAACATACATAAACGATTAACACGTACTCTGTTTATGCTAGAAGATGTTATTAAACGTAATCGACCCCAAAACCCCAAGTATAGAGATGCCATTGAAGAAGAACGCGCAAAAAATCAAAAGTTTTATGAAGAGCAAATGGCATTATTAAATCGAATATCTAACATTTAATAAAGGGAGGGGTAAGCCCTCCTTTTTTATACGATAGTTTCCCCAATAAGTATCCTTGGACATTCAAACAAATCATGGAAACCGATTGGTATCCACTTAATGGAGTAGCCATTAGTGTATGGGTTAAAAAAACGTTTTAAATTAATTTCAGATACATATTAGATAAGCGAATAGTTAATTAAATAAACTTAGGAGAGTGAATATGAAAACATATAATAACATTGATGAAATCATCTTTTGTAACTTTGATATTGTAGTGGATAACACAATATCAAAGATCAGCTTTGATGAGCTCATTAATCCAACTTTAACTATCAACAACAGTTTTGCTAACTCTTGCAGCAAACACGAGTTTGGGGTGGCGACATGTGTTGCCATAGCTAGGTACCAGTACAATAAAGACGAAAGAAGTTGGCCAGTGAGAGCGGAGGCCATTAAGCCTATGCTTAGGAATATAAATAAAACTGGGCATAAAGCCCAGTTTCTTAAGGTGCTCAAAGCTTGGTGTGGCATCAGCGATTACGATGAGATGCTAAAATCTGAGTATAGCTTCAGAGTAACGTGTCTGACAGCTCTATACCTTCTTCACCATAGGTTAACCCGTGGTGAAGCTCCGTTTAGAGAGCTCGTTAAATATGTCTCACAAGACATGGTCCACGACGAAGGTTTTATGGGATATATGTCAAACGACATATTCAGATTTGCCCATAAACTGGGTATAGACGACACATACCTTAAATTTTATAGGGAAGCTTTTGCGAAAGCAAAAGCAACTGCTTAAAACTAAAGACGCTCAATGAGCGTCTTTTTTTTTTGCATTTTATGAACAATCTGTTATTGGGGGATATAACCTATGTCTACTAAAGTGCCTATCTATGATCCTAATCGTGGATTTCGGGTATGGCTAATCAATGAAATCTATACAGGACCTGAGGGTGAGGGTAGTTATGTCCCTAACGTCAATGATATGGTCTGGTCTTGGGAAACCGGAATTCACAGGGTGATTCAAACTGACCCTATTACCGGAGAGTCTACTTGGGTAGAGTGGAATCCACCCAAAGAAGTTCCTGAGTTAAGTGATCAGGATAAACTATTAGGCTTAGTGCCGGGGCAGCCCTCTGAAGCCTTTAGACTTTACATTAATGATAAAGTTGAGCCAGCGACTATTGCTGTTGATAAAAAGCTTAAGATTTATGGTAGTGAGAACGATCATGCCATACTCTTTAAAGGTACCGATATAAGTGCCAAGGGTGAGATTATCTCGCAAGTCTATAATAACTCAGGAGAGCTTGTAAGTCACAAGATACCTCTTGAGCTAGTGGCTGATGATACCCTTAATAACCGTGCTATTAAATCGCCTATGGTAGCTAAGACCACTAAGTCTTTGGAGGATGGTGAGGTCATTACCTGTGTGGTTTATAATGACGTTGGCGCTGCTGTGAGCATCACGCCATTGTTAGCACGTAACACTTCTTTTATTCGTAACTCTCAAGCGGAAGTAGCTCGCATCACAGGGGTACGTTTACTCTCACCGTTTATCTCAGAACAAAACTCTGGTCTGGTTGAAATACCGGTTAATCTACCAGTTGGTTCTTTGAGTCTGCAAGCACAGATTCAATATGCCGATGGTTTTGTCAGAGAAGTGCCTATTGATAATCAGAAAACTCGTCTGCATGGTTTGGAAGGTTTTGTTGCCTCACAAGCAGGACAAACCATACCGCTAGTATTGTCTTATCACTTAGGTTCAGATGAAGTAAGTGTTGATACCGATGATGTTGGCGCTACTGTGGTGAGTGAGACTTATAAGCTGACCACCCTGGCCCCTACGGGCACTTACAGTGTTAAACTCTTTGTTATTCCTTTTTGGGATGCGCTCAGGGTTCGCTGGGATTTGCGTTATTACATGCTTAACCTTGATCGTACCCGCATTGATGAAGTTACAGCGCTGGTTGATAAAGGGACCTTGGATGGTATAGCCTTTGATCCCAATAACTATGGCGAGATACAACGCCTTACTGTAGCCATTAATCTTTCTGATGTGGATGTTGACTTTGCGCCTTATCGCCATATACAAACTTATGAAATCAGTCTAATGACGCCACTGGAGGCCAGTAAACCACATTGGACGCTACGTTACAATGTTGGCTCTGGTGAAGTCTATGGCATTGAAACTAAAGCCGTGTACGAGCCTAAAGACGGTCTGATCTATTTTGATATTAGCAATGGGATAGCTACAGTAGATGAATGGTTGGACAAACATTACCGATCACTCTACCCACTGTTTGATGTTGAAGGTGAGAATGCTCCGCCTATTCCAACGCACTTTAAAATCAAGTACGATGATGTTTCAGTAGATTACCCCATTGACAGTTTTGATAATCCACTGGCATTCCCTAAAGCAATTATTGAAGACGATACCATTGAGATTCATTATATACTTAGAACCGAGGCCAGAGATCTATATCTTGCAGTAGGTCCTATGAGTAGTGAAGCAGGTGTGGTAGCGGGCATTTAAAAGGGTGGGGCTTGCCCCACCCTTTATGTTGGTTATAAAATATTTCCAACCTATATTACTTTGATGAATTCACCAAGAGAGTTAATCGATGAGTTTGTATTACTTCGATAATCCAGAAATGGACCCGCACCTTAACAAAGTGGAGTATGTTGAGCTATTTAAGTTTTGTTTACAACCTTGTATAAACTTTGCTAATCTACTTATAAAAACAGTTGATGTTGCTTTGTATGATAGATCCAAATTGAGTCCAGATCTGGATAAACATTTTTTCTATCATGAATCAAATATAATGATTGCAAAGCAGACCAAAACAAATACCTATGCATTACTGATTGACGTTAATTCCGTCAAAAAATTCGCTAATACAGGAGAGTATATAGCGGTTGCAATAATGGCTAATCTAATAACACTTGAGCAGTTACAACAAAACAATAATCACTCCAATAGAGTTTATGAGATTAGTGAACCTCTTAATTGCCTTAACCAACACGGAGGTAAAGAGTTAGAATTTCTAGGACTTAATATTGACAAATCAATTAAAACGGTAGAAGGTTATGAAAGGATATTGGTTTTATGTCATTTATGTGAGCGTGCCTTTGAAAAGCACAATATAAGCACACACGAGTTTATCCGTCTAATGACAGATAGCTACCCTTTAATCAAAGTGGAAAAACTTTTTTCAGATAGTTTTTGGAACTTATTTGAAACAGCTATTATTGAAATAAGAATATCTGAAAACTACAATAAACATCACTAGCTAAATAAAAGGACTTTTATGTTTGATCACGATAGTAATAAAAATAAATTGATCGAAGCTGTTAAACGATTTAATGAAACTTTCAATGAACTTGACTTTGAGGAGCAAAAAAGAACTCGCAGTCTTATTGATCAACCCGTTATGCTGGATAAGGATGATCCAGCCAACCAGTTATTGGCTGAAGTTAGTAATGCCATGGTAGAAGTTTTTCGATATACCCCCATTCCAAACGGTGGTTTGTTTTTAAGTAATACTGTTTTGTACACCATTTTGAAAATGGAACCAAAATTACCCAACTCATTTTCATACACCAAAGATTCACATAAACCAAAACGTTACCTTTGTTGTAACACCCAAAGGGGTGTGGTTGAAGTCCAAATAGCAATTGATAAGTAAGGATTATCAATGAGAACTGAGAAAGACATTAATACGGCTGCCATTGAACTTGCTAAAAAAATTGATGCCACCTGTCATGTAGTTAGTACTAAGTGGCATATTTTTCCGGATAATATCACAGAGTTAGGTCGCGATTATCTTGAGTTAGCCAAACACTCAAGCGCTATAGCTAAAAAGATAAAGCATAAAACTGTTTATTCAAAAGCTTTAGCTGTTGTGGGTCATAGCTTAATTATAGTAACTCGCTCTGGCTATTTGCCGGTTATTAAAAAGACTATTGAGGCCAAACGATTTAATAGCTTTCTTAGAGTACTTAAAAACAGCACACATGAATTAGATACACTCGCAATGAAAGATGCTGTATTCATGTTAGAAAATTGGCTAAATATTCAAAGCAAACCGACATGGAGTCCAATTGAAACTTTGGTACTGGCAACACTGGGTATAGAGGCTAAACATAATAAAGTTAATATCCTCCCCATTAAACCTAAAAAAATAACTATTGAAAGATAAAATGGATAATCACAAAAAAATAATAACTCTAAAGTTTAAACTCAAGCGCTTGCTTAAAACACTTGAGTTTAAATATAAAACCATGTCAGTCAGCCAGCGTAAGCTATTTAAGAAAGGTGAATTACTATGGGTAGATTCTTGGCAAGATGATACTTTAGTAGAATTACATCTTGATATAGCCAGGATAATAAGAGACTGGCATCTAACCAAACCTATACCTGATACAGGTTTTATGGAAGGCCGGATCAATCTATTTTACACTAATGATCCCAAAAGACACAGGCGATTGTGTTTACGCACGCCTTTTGGCTCCATACCTGTTAAGCTTAATAAAGACAAATAGCAAAAGGACGATAAAATGGCAGATAAACAACCCGATATTGAAGAGCTGGATAGAGCGTTAACTAATCTGGCTAGCAGTGTTTATATAGACGATGTCTCTCTATTGGATGTGGCCGATCCAAGCCAGTGTTTACCTCTTCCTGATGAAGAAAAACATTTGGTGTACTACGATTATTATGCAATCGCAATGACTCAGTTGGACAAGTGTATAGAACTACCACCTGAGGTGTGGGCTGAGATGGAAATGAAATTGATACGCTACCCCAGTGGATCAACCCTTTTATTTACTACCCCCATTGGCTTTATCCCATTCCACTTCGATGGTGAACTTGAGGCACATCAAAAGCTAGCCCATAACCTTATCATGCGCCTTAAAGAACAATGTCCACTAACTCACCTTGATGACGAAGCAATGGATAACATTGATTGGGAGCTAGTAACTAATGAAACACTGCAAAAGGAACTAGAGCAGTTTGAATCACTCTGTCGTGCTGAAGTTAAAACGCTTCATAGTGAGAAACCAGAGGTATTCAACCGGTTCGTTATTGATCTTTTTGCAGGTTTGGGTATTAATGTTCATTTTATCTACGCTGGCGGTCCATTAACGACTAACGTCGGTGGCGATGGGAAGTTTAATATAACAATAGAAGTTTCCTTTAATCAAAGGTTACTTATTAATCTGCTTTCAAAAGTAAGCTAATTAAAAGTCCTGACTTAAGTCAGGACTTTTTTATTCTATGCAACCCCTAGTTGATTAAGAGCTGAGCATGAAAACAAAACAATGGATTTACGTATTAGAAAAAGACTTCACAATTTATACCGATTTAGTAGGTTACAGTTTTAGTAATCCATGGATGCGTTTGGAGAGCAATGGCCTTTTGTTTATTAAAAAAGGTTATGCTTGGGATGGTTGTACTCCGAAATTATTTAACTTTTTTGATTTATTTTATCTGGGCACACCTGAGGGTATTATTGATAATACCACTAATAAGCCTAAAACCTATTATGCCAGTTTAGTACATGATGCTTTGTATCAATGGGCGGATGATAATCCCATAAGTAAAACTCAAGCCGATGATCTTTTCTTAAAAATGTTGAGTGATTGTAATTTTAAAATGGCCAAACTCTATCGCTGGGTTGTAGGCTGGGGTGGAGATTATACTAATCTTAATTAATGTAATAAAGGGCTGGGATCGAATCCCAGCCCTTTATTACATTTTAAATTAATTTCAGCTATATATTAAGTAAGTACATAGTTAACTGAATCAACCAAAAAAGTGATTATTATGAAAAATATTGAATTCACAACGGCTGTTGTAAGTCAATTAGCCGTAAAAAATGGAAACCTTTCGGATTCCATCTCTAGAATAAGTCAGATTCCTAAGAGTGATATTATCGCTCTTAGCGAGTATAATGACGAGAGCGAGTTCGATAATCTTGAGGAATGCGTTTTGGAATTTGAGGAAATTCTCAAATCCACCCCTCAAGATATAGGTGAACGCCTAAGGCGTGTGGCTTTTGTCAATATCCTTATAGCCTACTGGCTGGCCCATTTCGACATCGAGGGATATGAAGATATCCAAGACGTCTACATGCGTAAGCTAAGCCCCTCCAACCAGCACAGGTTGAGCGTGTGGATCGATTTCCACAAGCGAATTGAGAGCTATAACGATAATGAGATCTCTAACCTCAGTGTAAAGAAGAGTGTCCTGGAAGATACTCCCCATTACACTGAGGAGCAAAAAACCTTCCTCAGGAAAATGGAGTGTTTTGATAAGTACTACGCTTACAGCGATTGCCTTAGCGTGTATAAAGTCGGAAAAGCGCGTGAGGAAGAGCTTGAAGAGCAAGCCAGACAGTTAGGCTTGCTCAATGAGTGGCGCAAGTTTCTCAGTGCTTAAAAAAAGGGTGCCCTCGGGCACTTTTTTTTTTTCGTAAAAAAGACAGGGTGGCCAAAGCCACCCTGTTAAGTGCTTCACAAGAAAAGCATATCAGTCAGAGGAGCTACTCAAGCCAGTCTGATGAACTGAGAGACCCATCAAGAACTAAACACTGGAGTTCTGGCAGATGAACATCCAGCTACCGTTAATTTAACAAAAGAGTATTCTTTTGGATTAATGATACTTGAGTAGCATATAATAGTGTTTATTTTTCGACAAACTTAGCTACCTCACTAATAATCGTCGTTGAATTGTCTTTTGTTAAAGTCGCCATATTGCCGCCAGCTGCTTTGAATATCTTGCAAACACTAACATTATCATTTATTAAAAAACTATTTTTATTAGCAAACATACGCTTTTCAGTTTTTTCAAATACAAAGCGAACCTTCAGTTGATAATCCGTTAAATAGCGATCAACCCAACTTTGCTTTTGTGCCAAGACTTCATCAGTCTGCGAGTAACCTATAGAGGTGAGCAATTCAATGTTAAATACTGGAACTTTTGATATAACATCATCATGACTCACCTCACCGGCTGGTTTATTATACGCCAGAGCTACTATCGCATCCATTAAATCCAAACCCACAGCCAAAGGTTCAAGCTCAGCAAAGAAATTACACTGCACCATATGCTGCCAGTAAGTTGAAAAATGTCTGCTTTGCTGTTTAACTTGTAAGGGGGTAACACCGAACATGTTTTTAAAACCACGATCGAAATCACACAAAACACCATCCATATCAAAATAGATTGTTTTTATTGTATCCATAGTGCACCTTCTGCATTGGTTCATAAGGTTGTCGTCTGTGTAATTATATACTTAGAATAATTAAAAGACTTTAGATATGATTCTATTTAATGATGATTGGGCTAAATATAACAGTGCTATAATTGATACCCAAACAAAAAATTATAGCTTTTTGCGCATTGCTACTATGTATAAAGAAATGAGGGTAAAGAATTGGGCTTTCCCCTTATCATTAATGCAAAAGGAACTTCAGGGTATAGATCCACACGCAAGTGATTTATCTGATGAGATTAAATACATGATCTCAGTTGAGTGTAACCACAATCCTTGGTATGCATTAAGAGAAGTCATCAGAATACCCTCAGCAGGCGGTGGTGATCCGATACCATTGATTGCTAATCGAGGAAACATGTGTTTGTTTTGGTGTTTTTTTAACCATATTGATGTTTTGTTAATTCAACCTCGACAAACGGGTAAGAGTGTCTCAACTGATTCAGTAACAGCTACAGTGCAGTATCTTTCAGGCTATAATACCCACATCCAGCTTATTACTAAAGACAACGAATTGCGTCTGAAAAATATCGAGCGCTTAAAAGGTATACGAAATGGTTTACCCCAATATTTGTATTACAAAGATGTTAAAGATGCCGATAACCAAGTTAAGTTAACCTACACTAGTCGTAAGAATTCTTATAATACTTCAGTGTCGCAAAAATCAGAAACTTCAGCAAGGAATATAGGACGTGGACTAACAGCACCTATTTTTCATATTGACGAATCACCCTTTATCTCAAACATCGGGGCTACTTTACCAGCAGCTCTGGCAGCAGGCACAGCTGCCAGAGAATCAGCTGAAAAAAATAATGGTTTTTATGGCAATATTTTTACCACCACGGCGGGTAAAAAGGATGACCGCGATGGTAAGTATATGTACAAAATTTTCTCTAACGCCGCTATATGGTCTGAAAGTTTTTTAGATTCAAAGGATCAGTCTGAGCTTAAAAAACGTGTTCGTAAACAGTGTCATGGTGAGCGGGTTATTATTAATGGTACTTTTAGCCATAGACAACTTGGCTATAGCGATGCTTGGTTGCTTGAGGCCATTGCCAATGCTGGCGGCACCCCAGATGAGATAGATCGTGATTTCTTCAATAAGTGGACCTCAGGTACACAAAAATCACCTTTATCAATTGAGCTTAACGAACGCATTCTTAATGCAGTAACACCACCCTTATATGAAAATTTCTATAATGAAGGCTACCTGCTTAACTGGTTTGTACCAGAGGATCATATTGAAACCTATATGGAGACTAGTCAGTTTGTGCTTGGCAGTGACACATCAGATGCTATTGGTCGTGATGCGATAAGTTTTATTTTGATGAATGTAAAGGATCTCAGATTAACAGCAACAGCAAACATTAATGAAACTAACCTTTTTCAATTTTCACTTTGGCTGGCGGCTTTTTTAATTCGCTATGATAACGTAACCTTGGTTATGGAGCGTAACCGGGCACAAGGAATTATTGATGTATTGCTTATCGAATTGCCTAAACACGGCATTGATCCCTTTAAAAGGATCTTTAACAAGGTGGTTGATGAGAAGGAAGATCGTAAAGAGGATTGGCGTGCTATACAAAAACCCTTAGCCCAGAGAGATCAAAACTTTTATACTCAATTTAAAAAAGATTTTGGATTTTACACAGGTTCTGCCAGTCGTGATGTACTCTATGGGCGAACCGTACTTCAACAGGCTGCTAAACGTTCTGGACATTTGGTATATGATAAACGGTTATCAGAAGAGATACGCGGTTTAGTTATCAAGAATGGTCGTATTGACCATATTAACAGCGGTCACGACGATATGGTTATTGGCTGGCTATTAAACCATTGGTTACTGATTCACGGGCGTAACCTTAACTATTACGGGATAGATACGGCCATTATGATGTCTATGGTCACAGAAGACGGTAAAGAGGTGGATGCAAAAGTCGTTGAAGAGAAAAAACTAATCGCCCAGTGGCGCAAGGAACTTGAAATTATTCATGAAGATTTATCTAATTGTGACGATGGTTTAAAACAAGCAAAACTTGAATCAAGACTTAAAACTGTTACCAGAGAGTTAATGAAGCGTGGTCAAGAAGTAATTAATATGGATACTTTGATCAAGTCAGCAAAAGAAGAAAGACTTAAACGTCGCAATAAGACACATTATCGCAAAAATAAACTGTCTTATAACGGTCGTTTCTAAAAAGTTTTAAGTCTATATAACCCATGGGAATTCGAATAATAATAGCAAGGATATTCCCATGTCTAAACAACAGGTTCGCGAAGCAATCATCCAATGGATTAACGAAAATGAACACCGCTTACACAGGCGGTTTCTAGAGAAGGAAAAGGAAAGACTTCCCAGAATGCTGGGTAAACTACCAGATAATTTAACCAGGGAACAGGCCAATAACCTGTTGGAGATTTACAAGGCAGCTGCCTTGGAGTCGGTTAAATTTTACAAAAATCTGGATACTATAAATTCATAAGGGAAAAAGCTATGGATATAAATCCGATCATTCACACCCTTGTCGAGATTTTTTCACCCAATAACGTTCATAGGTACCGGAGTTACATGGGCGATCCCATCGACAGCAATCTTGTACTGCGAGCCAATCCAGTATTAGAGTACTACGCAAGTGTACTTGTCGATAACAACTGTAATATACCACAGCAGGTAGAATCGCCGCTTAAAAGTTACAATATTTTTGCTTCCATTGAATACCGTGGTGGAAAATATTGGTTGTGTCTTAATACACCTGTTGGGTTGTACAGACACCCACAGCCCTTTAAGAAACGGGTCTCCAAGAGAAAGTCGCACTCTCTAGACTCAGCCAATAAAAAGATGCTGGATAAGCTTTTATGGACTTTGGAAGAGGTAGTATCTGATAGTCGAATCACAACCTGTGACACTGACTATGTTAAAGAAGGGATTGACGGTCTCCACCCTCGATTGGAAGAATTTTCCAAAGTGCTGGTAGAGAACAAAAAGCTTCGCAAGCTAAGTTGTGATGCCTTAAAAAAACAAGGATTTTTAGTCAGAGTAGCCGATAAGCAGGAAGACGGCACCATTGCAGCAGTTATTATTGAGACCATGGTGGGTCGATATATAGCTTCAATGCTCTGATTTTGATTTTAAGGATGAACTACCGATCGATGGAATGATCACAAGTGAATGTCGTGCGTTGTGTCATTCAACTACTTACCAGATGTATGTGTGGAGGTTAACACACATCGAGTGTACCAGGGGGGTAGAGGATGTTACTCCCTAACAGGATGTTAGATACAGGCGTTATGTGCCTTATCGGGTACTACAGCGTCACGGGCTTAGATAATTAATCGGTTGGAAAAGGGACAATAAGATGCCTTCAACTTCAGCAGCTCGCAGGGATGAATTTATTAGCTATCTAAATGCATTGAACTGGAATCGTTGCATTGGAGATGCAAACCAATCTGATAAGACAGTCAGTATATCGGAAGTGCACGCAATATATCCTGAGTTAAAAGAGCTATATCCGTGTATGGTAACCAGAGATGGTGGTATTAATAAGAGGTGTGCTATGGAGCTAAGTGAACTCGGTATAGAGATCATTGAGATTCAAAGAACGCCGAATAACAAAAGTATTACCGGCATCTTGTTACAACTTAGAACGGGCAGATTGCCCATCCACTTTAAAGTCAGAGAGGTGAGTGGTGGACAGCAAAGATAAATTGAAAGAGTTGGCTGAACAGCTCAAGGCGCTAGAGGCTGACGATCGTTTTGTCGATGATCGTAATTTATGGCTGCGAAACGAGGATACTGTTGATAAGCTATACCCAGGGCTAAATACACTGGCCCATGAGGTGCTTATAAAGCAAGGGAAGCCAAATGGGTTCTCCATGGCGGTGTTAGAGAAACTGGGGTTTAAAATTGGTCCTGGAGAAACTGATTCCTTCGGCTGGTTATCAGGTATTATTTATACCAGTAAAGGGAAATATGTCTACGGCTAAATAGTGTAGGGGTGTAAACCCCTACTTATTTTTTAAAGGTTTTGTATGATTGATAAACATTTTACCTATGAAATAATGGCTGTTTTTATGGATAATATTTTTAACAATATCGGTACAAAGCACAGTCAGCCCCTCCCCTTTAATTTGGCTAAGGATTCAGCTAGGCGGCTGTCAAAACAATGGCCTGAGTGTACAATATTTTTAATTCGCAAAGATGAACATCAACCCCATAACCCAATAATATTAACAAGGTGCTTTAAAGACGCGCAGGACGTTAAACCACTCCCTCTCCCCTATGAACGTTGTGTAAAGGAAAAACGTGTTAAACCAGAGTGTTACATTGATTGGTTGAGGGAAACCCAACTCTGGCATATCAAAGTACCTGTAGAGGGGTGTATGGATTATATCACCTTTTACTGTAAAACCGCTAGTTATGCCGATAAGTTAGCAAAATATCACTCACTAAAGCATACTTTGCGCGTAACTATCAAACGAGATAATAAAGTAGCCAGACAATACCAATGTGGTCAATTAATTTTTGATAAGCGTTACGATCTTAAATTTAACCCAGGTACCGATAAGGAGAAAGCAAAGCGTATTATCTGGAATGAACTACCAAAGAGGTAATAATGAGAGAAGAATTTGAAGCAATACTGAGCGATAGCAAACAAAAGGAAGCTGTTTTAGCTTGGGTAGAAGATAACTTTGCCAACGTTTATATAAGTGTCGATTTAGCCTATAACGTGGATACCTACAATGGAATTGGCTTAAGGCCACAGGCTAATATTGTATTGACAATAGTGTGTTTATTAAATGTCTTAGCTGACTGTTTGCAAGGTTTCACCAATCCATTAGACTTTGATAATGATGACTATGTGGTAATAACACTAACCTACAAACGTTATTGCGATATTAAAAAGGTGGGTATCAGCAATGAAATGGAAAAATATTGGCGGGTTATTGGTCGAGTGTGGGAGGCTAAAGTCAAAGATAACTATAAGTACACCACTCAAGATCTGGCCTTACTACTAATGAGACATCCCAAGCCACCTGAAAATGTCAAATTGCTAACTAAAGCTAAAACTGTATTTACAAAAGAGATTAAAGCCGTTAGCGCGTTGTTTCCTAAGAAAACCAACTTAAGAGTAATTCAATGAAGTGGTTGTGTAAAGCGATGTTTAATATGCCGAGGAATATCTTTATTTGCACCCTGGGCCTTACTGTTATTATTTTGGTTTGTATAGTGTATATTCTGTTGGACAAGCAACAAAGGCGGAAATACATAATAAGGTTCAAACCTAAATACTAAAGGTTAGTGAAGCCTTTAAATGGTATAATCTATGATACCATCGAGGAACCGCAATCATGGAACTTCATTATCATGCACACATATCGGAGGTAGTATCGTCTAATATCGTGTCATTGTATACTAGTTTGCAGGAGTTAGCCAAACATAGTCCTGACGATTTAAAAGATGAGTACAGCGCCATAGTTGAAGCTCATGCTTTTGTTATTTACCACAGGCTGGTTACTTATACCCCCAAGGTAGATAAGCAATTAGACAAAAGCCTAACCTTGTGTTTAATTTTTAGAGAAGTTGGCCGCATTATAGATGAGAGACCCAGATGGCCATTAAGAAAACAGAGGTACTACGAGTTAATCAGTTGGATGATAAAAAACTCTCTGGATAATAAAACGCAAATAAAAAATATTATCCTAGGTATGCTACAAGCGCCTCATCCACCCGATAGCTTTAAACTTCGCTTGCCCGGTGAACGTTTAACTGAATACGAATTATTAAATCTAAAACGCTTGTTATTAGGTACTAAGCTAAAAATCATTAAATAAAAGCTGCGGTAACACCGCAGCTTTTATTAAGTGTCGTTAATCTTAGAAGGAAAAATAATGAAAACTATAAGTATACCAAGAAGTCAGTCAGAGATGTTAAAAAGCTTGCTCAACGTCACTTTAATCAACCACGATATGGACAGTGGATCTGAGACAAAAGAACTTTGTCTCAAGCACATGCACTCCATTCTCAATGTCTGCCCGCAAAGGATAAGTAATGACCAACTTTTAAAGAAGTTGCTCATGGCCAGAATAATAGCCGAAACCTTGTATCTGGCTGAGATGTTTACCTTTTTGATAGCTCAACTCAATGGTGATAGCAAAGGGGCACATCGCTTGGTGTGTTTAATGGTTAAGAGTAGCACACACAGCGATATTGTAACTGCCTTGGAAGAGATAACCGAGTCCTTCTTTAACAGACCATTAGCTAACTAAGGTAAACACCATGGAAACTCTAGAAACATTCAAACAAGAGCTTATAAGTCAGTTGGAGTTTAGTCTTTTTCTTAAAGATAATATCGCTAAAGATCCCGAGATATGGGATTTTGCTAAATGTGAGGTGGATTACTTAGTCAATGCCCACTCGTCTTTAATCATTGATATAGCTACCGATGCTTTTCAATTGCAAAAATTAACCGATCGGTTAATAGAGGAGGTGAGTTTATTAATAAGAGGTATAATAAAGATAGCTAATAGTCAGATGGAATTAATCTATCCGTTTATGTCTTTATGCGTTAAATTATCTACTATATCTAAGGTAAATTTTTATCTAATAGTCGGTTGGGTCATTAATCATATGTCGGCAGTTGAGAAATATGTTAACAGTGTAATTATGGGTAATATGGACTCTACCCTAACGATGATTTCGACAAACATCGAATCCGACTACGCGGTTACACTTCATTAAATAAAAATAAGGATATATAAAAAAAAAAGGTCAATACAATGTGTACAATCGAATATTATCAAAAGGAACTCCCAAATGCTCTCAAAGGTAAACTTGCTGAGGGTATGTTGGCTATGCCAGAGGATGATATTAAACTATGGTCTGAACGTGTTATTTTAGACACACTGATTAAATATGAAAATTATTTAGAGATGTACCATGAAATGCAATCCCATCGTGACATGGGATTGCACATACTAGTCATGGCCTGTGTGGATGAATTAGTTGTTATTAACCAGCTGTATTTAAATAACAACAATGAATATGCTAATCGCTTTAAAGCGATTAGCTAAGCAAAAAAACTACACGCATTGCGTGTAGTTTTTTTTTTATCGATACATATGCATAGCCAGTGTTCTTAAAACGATATACAAAGCAACAGCTGTTCTGACAGAACTATGAATACTTATATTTCTTGAACTTATAGCATCCTTAACAATAGCCTCAAGTTGCTCACGGATTTTAATAAGTTCAGGATCACTGGTACGGCTGGCCATGTAGAGTGATCTGAGTTTAGTTAATATAGTAGCTAGCTGATTTAGTTTTAAACCTTCTGATTGTGCAAAGGTAAACGCATGTATAACGACATCAGTAATACTTTGTTCAATTCTTTTTTCACGAGCTGACCCATAATTATCACTTAAATACTCTAGCCCTTCACGGAAAAAACGTTCTGGCATTCGATACATTATTTTCGTGATAATAGCAACCAGATCATCGCGAATAAAACTCCTTCTATCGCTGACAATACCATGAATATAAGTACGATATTTACTAAACTGATGAGTTGTATCACGTATAAGAGTTTCCCCTTCAACCTGAAATAATTTAGAGCTGGTTAAAATGGCTTTATCTTGATCGCGCACTTTATAAAACTCAGTGGCTAATTTTTTTACTACCTCACGAATACGTGATTGGATATCATTAACCATATAGACCACACGATCGTCAGGACCCAAATGTTCAATGGTTTTGCGATGAATACTACGCGATGATAGTACCTCTTCACACCGAGCGTGTATTAACTTAAACCAGCTACCATAGACTTTGATAGCAAACTTTTTAGATAAAGAGGCATAGGTCGCCAAGGCTACAGACTTATCTGCTGGATAGCGAAAATAGTGTGTTTGTAATGAGGATAAGAACTTATAGTGTAAGAGAAAGAGAGCGTCGGTTTGCAAATTAACTTTATCTTTACTGGATAGTTTACTGTGCTGAGCAGCATGTACTAGCCAGATAACGCTCAGGTTGACTGAATCAGAAGATACTTTAAATGCGTTATCAATATTAGGCAAAGACTTAACGCCTCTATCTAACTCAAGCTCGTCAATATTAAGTATTTCATCAAACCACAATTCTCTATCTTCACGAGTAAACCTTATGGGATACACACCCAGTAACGCATCGCCAAAAAAAGCAATCGATTCAGCATTACGATTAATTAAAGTGCGCACGAATTTCTTAACAGACTGTACCAGTTCTTTGTTAACAGATACATCTTTAGTAATTATTTTAAAAAGACTATTAACAGTTTCCATATCAAGGGGTTCCCTAAACGAAATCTATAAAATACCGTTCTATTAAATAGTAAACCTATATAACCAAAAAGATAATACGCAATTATCAAACTTAAAATAAAAGGAAAACTATTTTGTGCAAAGTAATGCTATCGATACAACAGCTAAAGATTGTTGAAGAACTGTTGATCAAAGAACCCGAGTTAAAGAAAAACCTCACCGATTACATTAAGGGTGCCGCACCAGCAATTATTAGAAATTTGGAGTCAGCCTTGGTTTATGATCAGAATAAGCCATCTGATAAAACGTTGGCTCGCTTTGAAAAAGCTGGATTTCAAATATACAATCAGGCTATGTCTGGCTCTAAATGGAGTAAAACGAATATTATCATTAATAACGCTATACTAACAGTTTCCCCTAAACCAAAAACTCATAGACCCAGCGTAAGCCCAGCAAAGCAATAAAGCTTTGCTGGGCTTTATTATGCAACACCTAAAAACTGCTTAGCAGCTGCTCTGGTTAAGTAAGAAACAGAGCCGTCACTAAAGCGTATAAAAAAGCCGCCACCCTGAGGTCGATTCTGAAAGATATATTTAGAATCGACCTCTTCACTAGCAATGGTAGTGTCCACGGGATAAATGACATTATCAACAACACAGCGGATTTCGAAATACTCTACAGTTAAATTTGGTGTGGTCTTATTTGGTAGTGTCTTCATTTTAGATTCCTTATTAAATTAATCAATGCCCTATTTTTTTTTTGCCTACAAAAAATATGTGAATATTTCTAAAAAACTAGGGGTGTAGATATATATTTTTTTACACGATTGCCCGTAGGTGCAGTTTTTTGACAAAATAACATTTAAGTACATGCGTATTTTGTAACTAGATTTATTTTTTTGAAAAACGCTACAGCCCTTGGTACTAAAAGGCTGTAGCCATTTCAGTTTTTTATATTAGCTTTTACCCTTGTCTGGCTAGGCTAAAATGGGGTCAAAAAATAGAAAGTTTGTAAATAAAAACTTTTTACCCCTAATTCTTTTGAATGGATATATTATCCATTAAGTATAAGAA
>NZ_JAHHPN010000852.1:0-3068 GCF_024606325.1 Endozoicomonas sp. ONNA1 | reverse complement strand
TTTTTAGACCAATTTATTGCAACCGCAGTAGGACAGCCTTAAGTCCGACAGGCTGTTAGCAAAAGACTACTCATTCTGCTGAACTTTTTTGGGAGGAGCCCTGTGGAAAATCTGGCTCAAGTGTCGTACGCACTCGATACTTTCTACTTTCTGATGTCCGGTGCGCTGGTAATGTGGATGGCCGCCGGTTTTGCCATGCTCGAAGCTGGTCTGGTCCGTTCTAAAAACACGGTTGAGATTCTGACCAAAAACATCGCACTGTTTGCGATTGCCTGCACCATGTACCTGCTTTGTGGTTACGCTATTATGTACCCCGGGGCTAATGAGGGCGGTATCCTGCCGGTTCTGGGTTCGTTGATCGGTACTGAAAACACGGTTGAAGCCGTGACTGCAGGTGGCGATGATGCGCCATACTATTCTGCACGTTCAGACTTCTTCTTCCAGGTGGTCTTCGTTGCGACTGCAATGTCCATCGTTTCCGGTGCGGTTGCCGAGCGCATGAAGCTCTGGTCTTTCCTGCTGTTTGCGGTCTTTATGACTGGCTTCATCTATCCCGTACAAGGTTTCTGGAAATGGGGTGGTGGATTCCTGAACGAAGCAAACTTCCAGGACTTCGCAGGTTCCGGTGTTGTTCACATGGCCGGTGCTGCTGCGGCTCTGGCAGGTGTTCTGCTGCTGGGTGCCCGTAAAGGCAAATACGGTAAAGACGGTGCTGTTAACGCAATCCCGGGTGCCAATCTGCCTCTCGCTACTCTGGGTACCTTTATTCTGTGGCTGGGATGGTTCGGCTTCAATGGCGGTTCTCAGTTGAAGCTGTCTGACGTTGAAAACGCGAACGCTGTCGCCCAGATTTTTGTCAACACCAATGCTGGTGCTGCGGGTGGTGTCATTGCTGCCCTGATTGTAGCTCGCATCCTGTTCGGCAAGGCTGACCTGACTATGGCCCTGAACGGTGCTCTTGCCGGCCTGGTATCCATCACAGCTGAGCCCCTGACACCGACTGCAGTATCTGCCACTCTGATTGGTGGTGTCGGTGGTGCTTTGGTTGTCTTCGCCATTCTGGCTCTGGACAAGCTACGCATTGACGATCCAGTGGGTGCCATCTCTGTACACGGTGTTGTAGGAATCTGGGGTCTGCTGGCAGTACCTTTGACCAACGACGGTGCGACTTTCAGCGCTCAGCTGTTGGGCATTGCCTCCATCTTCGCCTGGGTATTCATCGCTTCCCTGATCGTCTGGGCTGTTATCAAGCAGATACTCGGTCTGCGTATCACTGAAGAAGAAGAGTATGAAGGTGCTGACCTGACGGAATGCGGCATGGAAGCTTACCCTGAGTTTATGGGTAAACAGTAACAAGAAGTAGGTGATTAAAAAGAGCTGTCGCCGCGTGCATGACCTGACATATAACTTTTAGCGATGACATAAAGCGACAACTCTTCCAAACGAGACCTCGGCAACAATACTTCAAGTTTTGTGTGACCGGGGTTTTTTTATGTGCCAAAGAACACTTGAGCTGAGACAGTAAAAAAGGGACGCCGGATTAAACGGCTTCTGTCTACTGATCTTTTTCAGAACTCACATACCCGTCAGAACTGTGTCGACGCGTCCGACTATAATCAATTTCAATATATTCAAACATCGCCTGATGCATCTGCTCCCCCGTTCATCATAGGCGTATAAACCTGTGTTTCTACTTTCAAAGAATGACAGCAGCTTTCAACTCGGGCATTAGTTCAGCAATCACCTTTACGACTCTTACTTTGCTCTCATTCATCTTTGCAGAGGATGTTTCTGAAGGTTTTTGAGCTATACCGGTTTCCTCGACCACGAAGTCAAGTGTCTAAAGACAGAACTCTGGAGAATGGCAATGGGCATTGCAAAGAGCTGGTCTATTGCGGGTTTGTTTACCTTATTGGCAGCAAGCTGTATGCAGACAGTAGCTCAAACGGCTGTTACTGCCCGGCCAACAATGCAACCTCCACTGATCCACGAGATTAATATAGATCCGAACATGTTGCCGGTAACGGTTGCTCCAACACCCACAGGAGGCGTTGCCCCACCAAGCCATTGTGGGCCCCACAGGGTTATGAGTGTCTCATGGAATATGAACAGTACGCTCATGGCTGTGGGAATGGGTTCCGGCAGTGGCACTTCCGGATGTCCTTTTTCAGGCCCCGTACAAATCTTTGATATGAGTGACCCGGTGAGGCCCAGACTCCTGCACACCTTTCACGATGCTAAAAACTGGGTGAGGAATGTTGCCTTCAATCACGACGGTACCCGACTGGCAGTCGGGGGGGATGAGAATGAGGTCAGGATTTATGACCCAGTGAACCTGTCCACTCCCCTTGCCACCCTGTCCGATGCGACAAGCCCGATACGCAGCGTTAAATATGATCACGGCGGCACTCAGCTGGCAGTCGGAGCACAAGATAATAAGCTCAGGATTTATGACCCAAGGAACCTGTCCATTAGTCCGACAATTCTGACCGACGCAGCAGGTTGGGTAATGGACATTGACTACAACCCCGACGACACCGAACTGGCAATAGTATCGAGAGACTACAGGCTCAGGGTTTATGAGCCGAGGGATCTGTCCAATGCCCCGCAAGCTGTGATCACTTATCTTGATCAAATGCGGAGCGTTAAATTCAACCACGACGGCACACTGCTGGCAACTGGGGGAAGAGATCTTAGATCCAGGGAAAACAGGGTTGTAGTTTATGACATAAATAACCTGGCCAGCACGAAATATACTCTGTTGGGTGCGACAAACACGGTCATGAGCATTGACTTCAATCACGACAGCACCCGACTCGCCGCTGGGTCGGCTGATCAGAAGGTTAGAATATATGACATGTTGAATCCACCCGGCGTTCTGTACACCCTCTCTGATGCGACAGATGTTGTACGGAGCGTTAACTACAACCACGACGGCACCCTGCTGGCAGTCGGGGCGGAGGATGGAAAGGTCAGGATTTATCGGGTCGCTGCAAGAGTGTCAGCGACAACATCGTCATCTGCACGTCTCTCAACCAGTCAACTCATCACTGCTTCGTCATCTGCAC
>NZ_JAHHPN010000851.1:0-1293 GCF_024606325.1 Endozoicomonas sp. ONNA1 | reverse complement strand
GCCCCTGAAGGGGCTGGGACGCCGCTGTGCGGCGCCCCACAGCATGGCGTTAAATCACAAGGAGGAATCAAGTGACTACATCTAGCTCTATCGGTGAAGATGCAAATAGCTTCACTGAAACAATACAGAGTATTCCAGAAATTCTTAGCGCTCTTTCTGATGTGCTGTCGACTCCATTGGGATGGCTTATTGTACTAGGTCTTTTTTTGTGGCTCATAGTGAATAAAGATTTTTCACATTTGTTTGATCTTGCTGAAAGGAAGAAAAAAAATCAACTTAGAGATATTGAGACTTATGTTACGAACAAAGATGCTGCCTGTGATGATTCAATGTCTGTGATAAAAGACTTTCGTGATGCATACTATTTTAAAGTTGCTACAGGAATATATGCAGAACAAAAATTAAGGGAGTCACTAATCGAATTGCATAGAATAACTTCAAACACTATTAGTTGGGTTGATATTAGAAGAGCTATATCATTTATTCTTGTTGATGAAAATAAAAACATTAAAGTTAGAGATTTTAATTGGTTTGAGAAATTCAGCTATTACTATAACTTTTTTGTTGCATTTCTTTTTGGGTTTACCGCCATATTAGTTCTTATTGCCCTTTTGGTATCAGCAAGTAAAGGGACGCAGCAAATCTTTTTCTGGATAGTATCACTTCTTTTTTGTTTTTGTGTGGCTGTATACTCATTAGCCCAAAACTGGCCCATAGAATCAGCCAAAAAAATTAAAAAGGAACTAAAAAAATAAAGGATAAACAAGTTGATTTGTCAGAAGAGAATGAGTCATAGATTGTGCAATTGTGATTTAACAAGTGCATGGTGTCGCCAGCAAAGCTGGCTGGGACGCCGCCTGCGGCGGCGCCCCACATGCAGGCGTTATGTGGCTCATCAAATTTGGAATGAACAATGAAAAAAATGTGGACAATTGATATTAAAAATAAAAAATTCCTGCCATGTACTGAAAAGGTTGAATCAATCAAGTGGCATAAATCAGTTTTCAAAGGATATGGTGAAGGAATAGTTGATTGTGGTGGTGCTCAAGAACTTGCTGATTTATCCGGCTGGAATGAAGTAAATGATATACATGAATTTATAAAAGCAGATCCAAACTTATTTTTTGATACTCCATCAGCTATTTGGTGTTACACAGGAAAAGTTGGCGAGGCAGCTGATTTTGTTGGTTTCAAAAATGAGTCGGTATTAATAGGTGAAATTAAGTGGCAAGAGGGTTGGTCAAAAAGGCTTAGAAAACAAATACCCTGCTATATCAGCCCTCAACTATGGTC
>NZ_JAHHPN010000850.1:0-2905 GCF_024606325.1 Endozoicomonas sp. ONNA1 | reverse complement strand
GCAGTCGAAGTCTGATAAACCGAACGCCAGGACTCATTACCATAAAAGTTCCCCTGAGAATGAGCCACCAGCAAAACCTTCCGGCATTGGTTGATGTCTTGCGTGTATTGACTGATATGCCTGCGAAGATCACTGTCGAACAGGTAACTGAACGCATCATAGCCGGTTACAATCAGCTCCAACCCTTCCCGGAACCATTCAGGCGCCAACTCCACCCCTGAAAGCCACAGTAAAAAACTACTGTAATCCAGCAGCAGCCTTTGTCTCGACACTTCGAGTACTTGATCGACAGGGTTTTCATTGTAGTTATAAGAAAGCTTATAGTTGATCCTGTAGCCGGGCAGCTGATTTCTCATCAGTCGAATTAAGCTATTCCTTGACTCTCGAGCAGCTTTTTGACTATTAAACATCCCATTACCGTAGTAAAGAGCCAATTCGGGTGGAAAAACCTGACATTCATTTGCATTCACTATTGAAGCCGCTAGCAAAAGCAGCACTATCAAATAATTTTTCATATTCTTCCCTGAATATTTAGTTCTGCTGTTCACGTTTAAAGTTACATTGACTCTCCAAATCATCAGTCAAAGTGAATGTCATACCACTGAAGTAACTGTTTAGCTTGTTCCATGCCCTCAATCTCTCTGACGTATTGTATGTTTTTGCTTCTAACTCCAAGAGAAACTTTGTTGCCTTATCCTCCAAAACAAATGACATACAGTCCAATGCGGCACCTGTTTCTGGTTCAAGAGCTATCACTGTGTTTTGGTCATATGCGCTTATCAACTCTTTCTGGAGACTATTGGCAAATGACAGAGCAGCTTTCCTCTCCTTTTCAGAACCTCCTAATGCTCTCTCAATAAACCGTTCAACATCATCACGAACACCATCTTGATTACTGTCAATTCCTGCCAGACCTATCAACCCATCCTCACCAGGATCAGTTGGCAGATCGAATAACCAGCGAGTGTCGACAGATTGCAGACACTGCTCCCAGGAAAGGCTTTCAAAGCGCTTATTCTTGTTCAATACCAGACAGTAGCGACTATCTCTGAATTGAAAGCTCAAACGTTGCTGCAGATACCGAACCGGATAAAGGACACCAAATTTGCGCTCTGACGTTAATGGATGGAACTGCTTGCGCCATCGGAAAACATTCAGCCTTCTGCCTTCACCAGAAACCACCTCATCTTCATCTACCTCCCAGTCTTGCATTTTGTCCTGATCACAAGACCGGGAATAGGCCAATCTTCCACCGCTGAAGTGAGGCAGCCAGTTAAACTTTTTTTTAATATTCTGACTCCATTGGTCTCGCTCCTTCGAACCCTCCTGCAGACAGACCCCCTCCTCCTGACCGCCCCATTCCAGTGATCCGGCCCGAGTGAATCCACTCAACACCAATAGAGCTGCAACGAAGACAATAAAGCCTACTGTAGACATATGTCGTTTTCTCATCACCCATCCCTGGTTGCCTTAAAATAGCCATGAACGAAAAAGCATTTTCGCGGCTGTAAAGGATACTAATCGATAAAGCCAGATGCCCTATTCAATAACAGACCCCACAGGACACCGGGTTGTCAAGGAACCTCCGGGTCACCAGGGCAGCGCCGAAGCTACAAAGAAAGGGTTCGGTTCACTTTTTGGCAGTTCATACTCTGCAGGGTAACCTACATCGACAAAATAAAGACCATGGGGCTTTGCTGTAACACCCCCTTCAGAACGACTTCTGGCATCCAACACTTCTTTTGCCCAGACAGGTGGCTTTCTACCGGCACCAATCTCCAGAAGAACACCCGTGATGTTTCTTACCATATGATGAAGAAACGCATTCGCCCTGACATCTATCACAACCATATCGCCATGCCTGTAAACATTCAGGTGCTGAATTTCACGAACCGCATGTTTCGCCTGACACTGCACCGCACGGTAAGAATCAAAGTCATGTTCACCCATGAGGTACTGCCCGGCAATATTCATCCACTCTACATCCAGTGGACGGTAGTAAAAGGTGACACCTCTGGGCAGATGAGCAGGTCTCACCGGGCGATTAAGAATTATGTAGCGATATCTGCGCCACAAAGCAGAGTAGCGAGCATGAAAGTCTTCACTGACAGGCTGGACCCAGTTGAAGGTGATGTCATCCGGCAAGTTGGAATTCCCACCAAATGTCCAGCCGTAGCCACTACGAACTGACTCAGTGTCAAAGTGAATAATCTGGTTACAACCATGCACACCGGCATCCGTTCTTCCTGCACAAACGACAGCGACAGGATGATTGGCTACTTTTGACAACGCCTTTTCTACAGCAGCCTGAACCGAGGGAAGCCCTGACTTCAAACTTTGCCAACCGTGGTAGCGGGAACCATCATATTGAACACTGGCAGCTAATCGCGGCATGAAAAACACTCACTCCATTCAGTAAAAGGAGGGAAATTTATCAGGAGGCAGAAAGAATTGGTAGGGGTAGAAAGATGAATAAAAAGCCCGGAGTGGGTCTATTCCGGGCTTTGTCTGTCATGATTAAAGTCTGTTAACCCGCTTGCTCCATCAATGCCTGAGCTTCCTGCTTTTGTTCGTCGCTGCCAGATTCCAGCACCTCAAGCAGAATATCCCGGGCCCCTTCATTATCACCCATGTCAATATAAGCTCTTGCCAAATCCAATTTGGTTGCCGCTTCATCATCATCAGAAAGGAAGTCCAGATCATCATCTTCCAGAACTGATTCCAAATCCGGCAGCCCATCACCAAGACCCAGAGACTCTTCTTCCGCATCAAGACCGACTTCATCCAATTCGAGCCCCGGAACATCCAGATCATCGACTGAAGCTGAATTCTCTTCCTGAGCAGTTGCTGCCGACTCTGACGACAGTTCCAGCCCATCAAAAGCCTGAGAAGCATCATCCCTGAC
>NZ_JAHHPN010000849.1:0-1206 GCF_024606325.1 Endozoicomonas sp. ONNA1 | reverse complement strand
GGCGATGATCCACTGAAGCCCTCGGCTGAGCAAGATACCGGAAGTTCGGTCGTAACTTGTTCCAGATGTAACAAGATAATGAATACACAGGAATTAAGCCGTGTCGCTGATGAAGCAGCAGCTTCAGCATTTTTATGCGACAAGTGCCTGCCGGACACTCACGGTAATAAAAGAGCAAGACAAACCCTGAAAGAAACAGAGTCGGATTCATCAGAACCTGCTCAGAAAAAAAATAAGGGCTCGGGTAGAAAGAGAAGCCATTCCGAAGCAGCTACTGCACCACCGGCTAAAAAAAAGAAACCGGAAGACGCCCAGATCACTGATGATCTATTGGAAAAAGTAAAAGAAAGTATCAAGTACGAACTAAGCAAGGAAGAGCTGGAGAAAGCACAAACCCTGATGGAAGTATTCAAGAAAAAAAACATCTCTGTAAAGGATACTTTTTATAAACTGCTTGGCTTTGTAGAGAGACAGTATTTTAATAGCTTCTTCGATAATGCCACTGCTTTTTTTGGGCACCTTTCTAAAAACTTCAAAAACACAGGCATGCTAACCGGCATGCTGAATTATGCAAAAAAACATATCCGTAGTTTTGCAGAACGTGATCAAAGTGAACTCGAATATTTAGCGAGTTTGGATACATTGACTTCCTTCTCGTCCATGAAGAGTTGCAAAGGTGTGCCCAAGCTTGATGAAGTGAGAGAGCTGCTGAGCTGGCCGGAATGGAAAGACAATAATGGCGAGTTCAATATGGAGCTGTTCCGTGCTTTCTCGTCAATGAATACTTGCAAAGGCTTGCTCAAACATGAGGAAGTGAAAGAGATATTGGGCTGGCTGGTATGGAAAGACAAGGATGACGGGTTCAACATGGAGCTGTTCCGCGCCTTCTCATCCATGAATCATGCCAGGGGCCTGCTCAAACATGAGGACGTCGAAGCGCTGCTGGGCTGGCCGGAATGGAAAGACAAGGATGACCAGTTCAATATGGAGCTGTTCCGCGCCTTCTCATCCATGAATCATTCTAAAGGCATGCTGAAACATGACGACGTGAAAGAGGTGCTTGGCTGGGCTGAATGGAAAGACAAGGATGGCGAATTCAATAT
This sequence comes from Endozoicomonas sp. ONNA1, assembly GCF_024606325.1. Classification (NCBI taxonomy): domain Bacteria; kingdom Pseudomonadati; phylum Pseudomonadota; class Gammaproteobacteria; order Oceanospirillales; family Endozoicomonadaceae; genus Endozoicomonas; species Endozoicomonas sp. ONNA1. Next base: position 103 of record NZ_JAHHPN010000849.1, on the reverse strand, counting down.
GGAGCTGTTCCGGGCCTTAGCGTCCATGAACAGCGGCAGAGGCATGCTCAAACATGAGGAAGTGAAAGAGCTAATGGGATGGCCTGAATGGAAAGACAAGGAT
>NZ_JAHHPN010000848.1:0-4934 GCF_024606325.1 Endozoicomonas sp. ONNA1 | reverse complement strand
CGTTCATGAAAAAGTCGAAAGTGAGACTCGACGCCAGGGCCAATCCGAAGGTTTGCGCGTAGGTAAATCCGTATACAAGTCCGTGGATGTATGATCCGGCAGTAGCAACCGGACCCAGCACGAGGCCGGCTGTGACAGAGGCCAGTGTTTTCACTTTTTCAGGTGTGATCCTGTAAAGCAGGGGTATCTGAATCCCCTGTCCGGAACCCATGGATTTCACTATTTCAGGAACCAGGCGGAAAAGGTTGCGATACCTACAGGGGTTGGCGTTGTATTGTCTGGCAAACAGTAAAGAGTTGGTTTTCAGCAGGATGACTGAGGAAGCAGCTTTGCCCAATGGCATTGCCAGCCCACCCACTTCAGAGACTTTTTCAATGCCGCTGTGGTAGATATATTGGCCGGTTCGGTCAAGGTCAGCACTGCAGCGTTCCAACCAGTGCTGGAAAGGTGTGAGCATCCTGTGCGTGTAATCGCCCCGGTTGGTCAGATCCAGAAGATAGAGGAAAGCCATGCTTGAGAGGGACAATTTGGCAGCCTCCGGGGCGCTGTGGCTCACCAGTAGCGGTTTGTAGTGGGTGAAGTACCAGGTTGCCGCCTGTATCAGGGAGGCTGAAGGTTTGACCCAGTTTTCATTGAGCTGTTGCTCAACAGCGGCAACATGAACCTGCATCAATATGCCATGGATAGTCTGGATCAGTTCTGATTCAAATATTCCGGCAGCATGGGAGTAGGGTGTCAGGGTATCCTGAACATTGGTAAGGAATGCTGCCGTCCTGCGACCGTTTTCAAAGGCAAGATCGTCAAGAACATAGTTGGCAATGACAGCAGCTGCGAACTCTTTCATGCCGGCAACTGATTCCTGCATACCTGCCGGGGCAGAGGTGGCCACGGTCACAGGAGTAAAAGTATCCTGTACAAACTCCTCAATACCCTCGTCCGGCAGCATCAGGACAACCTGCCTGAAATCAGGCACCTTGACGCCGTGTTTATAACCAAGAAAGTGCTCAAATTCATCCACTGTCTGATAACCGTCGACACCTCTGACGGCTTTCATGTAGTGTTCAAGTTCAACCTGGCTGATCTGACCTTCACGCAATAGAGTGATGATCTTGTTACCACTGGCAGAGTGAGTAGCGAAGTATTCCGGGAAGCTTTTCAGATCCCCTTGTTCATGCTCGACGAAGTGAATAGCTGCTGCGCCCATACCGTGGATTTCATCGTCGTACTCTTGTGTCCCGGTTCCGATGTGAATCTTCGCCCGGAAGGCCAGCTTCTGAATTTCTTCCAGAGGGTTCAGAGTCTGGTTTTCTGAAGACTCTGATGTGAATGTTGCCTTCAGATTTTTGAGGACTTCGACAATCCGGGTGGCCTGATCAAGCGTCAGATCGTTTCCGGCCAATACCTTCAAGCGAATCGGTGCAAATTCATCGTCAAAATCGAAAGTTGACAGGCAGGGGATTGTCTTACCGCTTTTTACTGCTGATTCTGCCAGACCTATTGCGGCTTCAAGAGCTTGTTTCCTGAGAGATTCCCCCTGAATGTAAGCATGCAAATCCGCCCGTATTTTTGCCTGTCCGGGCGTGTACTGGAATGGGGCGCCGTCATTTTCGACGGCTTCTTCGGCAGCCTTCAGGACTTCCTTCATTCTCCCGATGTCTGCTTTTATGGTCTCAAGCTCAGCTTCAAGTCGGGCCTTTTCCTGAACCAGTTGCCGGATCTTGCCACCCTTTCCATCATTCCCGCCCAGCTCCAGACGTTTGTTTCTCAGGGTCTTGATCCGGTCTTTATAGGTATCAGAAGGGTCTGGTTCAATGCCAACAGCATCTTCAGCGACGTCAAGAAAGGTTTTATGATAATCCGTCAGAGCGTCTTTTGCTTTTGATAAAGCTTCACTTCTTCGCTTCAGGATTAAACCCAGTCTGGCGATTTCCTGCTTACGTTTGGTTTTAGTCTTCTCATCTGTGTTACCAATATCTTCAATCTCCAGTTTTTTACGATCGAGAAACTTTTGTGCGTTCCACTCTTCTTGCCGTCTATTGGTCACTTCTACACTTTTCCAGTCGTTCTCACGCAGGAATTCTGTGACATCAGCGTACTTTTTCCTGGTTTGAGGCAGTTCGCCCCCCGCTGTTTGATCAACTTCATCGACTTCATCCCAACCATGAACGATGGTGTTGATGTCGTCTATTCGGTCTCCAGTGGTTTGCTCATCACCCAGTGTCAGACCCAGGCTGGTTTGAATTTTTTTCACTACCCGATCAGGCGCTATCATGTCTTCACCCGTGACAGGGTCGACGTCAGCAGAAACAGGCCCCTTTTTGTGATAAACATCATCTAGTTTGCGATAGACCGCTTCCGACTTATCTTCAGCTTCTCTTACTGCTTGTCTGGCTCTGGCGACCTCACGCTCAAGAACGTATCGAGGTTTACGCCCCAGACGAGCGAGTTGCCTGTCAAGCTCAGCATCAATGGCTGCGATACGTTCGTTGACATTGGGGTGACCCGCTTCGTTTACTTGTTCTGCCAAACCTATGAGTTTTGCTGCGATGTCACTGAGCTGATCCTCCATGGGGGCATCATCCTGATAGTCCCCAATCTCGAGTTGGTGAGCAATTTTATTGTTTATATCTCTTTTGATAGCTTCATCGACATTGTGTTCGTATAAATCATCCATTAATGCCCAAATTTTTTCTTTCAGAGCATCCTTCTGTTCATTAAGACTGGTATCTTTTTTTAATTCTACTTTTAGATTCCAGGCCAGTTTAGCAATGAAATCCCTGCTTCTTTCTTTGGCAGCAACGTTTTCATTCTTGTCAATCTTCAGTCCGGTCTCTATAGCTTGAAGTAACCTTTTCTGTAGTCTTAAGGGGGACTCAAACTCGTTTAAGATATGACCTCTAAAATGTGTACTAAGCAGATTAATTTTTTCTTGCTTGTCTGCACTCAGAGTTATGCTGCCTGGTTTAAAGAGGTTATTTCCTATCTCATCCAGTTTGTTTTCCGGGATATCATCTTCGAGCAGTGTCCTGTGAACCTTGCTAAGTCTTGTTACTTTGTTATCGCCTTTATTGACTTCAATTTCGAGTGTTTTCTCTGAGCCCTTCAGTAATTCCAGGATCTCTTTTTCTGCGCGCTGTGCGGCTGTGATGTGTGACTGCATTACCTCAGCAATGGCCTGACGACGGTAATACACATCGTACTCGTTACTGGGCATGCCCAAGACTTTTTCCACGGCACTGAGTTTATCAAGCACTTCAGGCCCGGCTGAGTGGACAGGTGTTCTGATAAGTTCCAGTTCATCTTCCAGAACTTCAAGTTTCCTGATATTGAACTGGATAGTTTCCATGAATTCTCTGCGAGACTCTGGTGTGCTGTCCGGGTCCGGTGCGGTACCATAAATTGTTGCCACAGTAGCTTGCATGAGTCTGATTTCAGCTTCATCAAGACCGCTTTTAACAAATTTTGCCTGTAAATCCTGAACCTTCATTTCTCCGTCTTGAATGTTCTTTGTGAGAAGTCTTTGAAGCGGTTGATGTTGACGATCATTCAGCGCCATGATTGTCTGTCTATGAGCATCCAGTGCCCTGACTCTCTGAAGCAGAACTTTTTGCTGAGTCTTAATATCTGCATTGCCATCAAATGTCTTGAGGTTTAAATGTGAAGCAGTGATTGCAAAGCAGGCTTTGATTTTATCTATTTTTTCCGTCTCTGTGCTGATGCTTTGTCGTTGAGTACGTTGTTGACCGGGCTGGCTTTCAATCATCGGCACTTTTGTTTTTACAGCTTCTTCGTCAGGTTGTCCTGTTGCGGTAAGTGCCACGATAACTGCTTTGCACATATCATTCATTTTCTCCAAGAGACGTCTGGCTTGCTTTTCTTGTGGCTGGGTATCATCCCAGTCATCAATACCAAGCTCCTTTGCCAGTTGAGTAATGTGAATTTTTTTGACTTGTTTTCTGGAATTACGAAGTTGTTGTTCCAGCAGAGCAGTTCGCTCGACTTCCTGCATCATTTTCTCTTGCAGGTCTCTCTGACCTTTCTGCTTAACAAGAATCTCTGCAAGTTTATCCTCAACTTTCCGATAGCGTTCTTGTACTTCCGGTTTCATGTGCTCGCTGGCATCGGCTCTATCCAATTCGTGCTGCAACGCATATTTAAACCGGATGAGCCTGATTTCCTCTTTCTGTAGTTCTTTCAGCTTGTTTTCCACCTCAATCAGTTGTCTGGTCATGTCGTCCATGATTTTGGTTGCAAACGTTTCGTCTCTGTCAAAGGCCCCGACCATCACTGAGGGTAAAAGAGGCATAAGTTTCTGAACAAAATACCCATTAGTCAGAAAATCTCTAAGTTTTGGTTTGAAGCTGAAGTGTTTTACGAATTGGGCCTCCATCCAGTTTGGCGTGATGATCCTTGCAGCGACTTTGATATTTGCAGATGAGAACTGAAATTCATCTGCTCGATCTGGAATTGCACTGCTCAATGCCTGTTGGAGGTATTCATAGTCCGCAAGCTTCATCAGTTTATGAGGGTCGGGTTCTGCATTGGGCTGTGCAGCCAACTCCTCCAGCAGCGCCATCTGCCTGCTACGAAGGGTGTACTGATAGCTTTTGACTTTGTTTTTATTAACCTTTGCTATCACTGGAAAAGGAGAGTCATCAATGACAGCTTCTTCGTCGAGTGTAAAGAGTCTTTCTACAAAAGCGACATCGCCCGGATTCGGTATCTGACCACGGAAAACAATAATCTCTCCCGGGGCCTCTACCACTTCCAACTTTGGATAACCCGCAGGCACAGGATATGCCTGTGTATCATCCTCAATGTGTACAATATATCCGACGGGTTTGCTGTGTGCTAACAGATTATTAAGTGCCTTCTGTTGTAAATCCTTTACCACCACGTATCCTGATCAGGCTCCGGCCAGAGCGAGCTATATC
>NZ_JAHHPN010000847.1:0-11669 GCF_024606325.1 Endozoicomonas sp. ONNA1 | reverse complement strand
TCCAGTCCCATTCCCGTATCCACCGAGGGCTTTGGCAAAGGCTTCATCCCTACATCCAGCTGCCGGTTGTACTGCATGAAGACGATGTTCCAGATTTCAATAAAACGATCGCCATCCTCTTCCGGAGTTCCGGGCCGACCACCCCAGATATGATCACCGTGATCATAAAAAATTTCAGTGCAAGGTCCGCAAGGACCGGTATCTCCCATCTGCCAGAAATTGTCAGAAGCGTATGGAGCTCCCTTGTTGTCGCCAATACGAATGATATTTTCAGCGGCAACACCAATTTCATTCAGCCAGATGTTATAAGCTTCACCGTCTGACTCATAAACCGTAACGCAGAGAAGCTCAATGGGCAGTTGCAGTTTTTCAGTCAGAAAAGTCCAGGCAAACCGAATGGCGTCATGCTTGAAATAGTCGCCAAAACTGAAGTTACCCAGCATTTCAAAAAAGGTGTGGTGACGAGCGGTATAGCCTACATTTTCCAGGTCATTGTGCTTACCACCAGCGCGAACACACTTCTGGGATGACGTTGCTCGTCTATAAGTTCGCTGCTCCCTGCCAAGGAATGTTTCCTTGAACTGGTTCATACCTGCATTGGCAAACAGCAGGGTTGGATCGTCGTGAGGCACCAGAGAGCTACTGGGTACAACTTCATGCCCATTTTCTCTGAAGTATTCAAGAAAAGCAGAGCGAATCTCAGCACTTTTCATATAGTTCACACGAGTCATACAGGTCTTCCAAACGGGAGATTAAATAGCAATCTATAAAAAACGATCATTATATAGAAGGGAAAGAAAAACAGCCATGCAGGCTCTGTTTAAGTCAAATGTTGTTCGAATGGGTTAGAGTTAGCATTGCAGATCAGTGCGTTAGAAAGTTGGAAATCTCACGAACGACAAACACTCAATGCGCCGTAAACTGATATTGTTTAGACCTGTCTCTGACACTACGATACAGGCTGTCGTGAAACTCACTGCGCCTGCGGGATCTGACCATCTCCAGCCGCCGTCTTCATACACTGAAAGATGAGGTCACTTCATCAGCCAGTCTTTTCCTGCGCGAATCAGAGCACATTCTGACAGAATCACTTCTTTTTTCAGTTTTTGAACGAACACAAACCTCAATAAGGCTCCCATCACTTTAGAGACCTTCCTCTTTTAAGTTCTCAAATGGTAGAAACACGTCAAAATCCGGGTAACGAATCGAGCTTTACCTGAAACTCATGAAAGCTATGTTCGCGACGTGTCAGCAAATCCCCCGGCCAGCACGTCGAATACCTTTGTCAGAGCTTCCAAAACTTATTCTGTTAGAAGTTCATCCTGAAGTTTTGTGTCTGTTTTTGCGGAGGTTTCTGACCCAGGCTCAGCACTGCCCAACAATTCAGCTCGAATCTGCATTTCTATCTCTTCAGCAATCTTTGGGTTGTCGTTCAGATATTGCGCCGCATTGGCCTTACCCTGACCAATTTTCGTACCTTTATAGGAGTACCAGGCACCAGACTTCTCAACCAGCTTCTGTTTAACGCCCAGATCAATCACTTCACCCATGTGGTAAATGCCCTGACCATAGAGAATCTGGAACTCAGCCTGACGGAAAGGAGGAGAAACCTTGTTCTTGACCACTTTAACCCGGGTTTCATTACCGATGATTTCATCACCCTGCTTCACTGCACCGGTTCTGCGAATATCCAGACGGACAGAAGAGTAGAACTTGAGAGCATTTCCACCCGTGGTAGTCTCGGGATTACCAAACATCACGCCGATTTTCATACGAATCTGGTTGATGAAAATGACCAGACAATTTGCCTGCTTGATAGAACCAGTGATTTTTCGCAGGGCCTGGGACATCAAACGAGCCTGAAGGCCGACGTGGGAGTCTCCCATATCCCCTTCGATTTCAGCTTTAGGAACTAAGGCTGCAACGGAGTCGACAACGATAACATCAACCGCACCGGAGCGAACCAGCATATCCGTAATTTCCAACGCCTGCTCTCCGGTATCGGGCTGCGAAACGTAGAGGTCATCAACATCAACACCCAGCTTACCAGCGTACTGAGGATCCAGAGCGTGCTCCGCATCCACAAAAGCACAGGTAGCCCCCTGCTTCTGAGCTTCTGCAATCACACTGAGTGTCAGAGTGGTCTTACCAGAAGATTCAGGACCAAAAATCTCAACCACACGCCCCTTTGGCAAACCACCTATGCCCAATGCAATATCGAGTTGCAGTGAACCTGTAGAGATAGCTGGAATGGCTTCCTGCTTCTGTTCACCCATGCGCATGACCGTTCCTTTACCAAACTGTCGGTCAATCTGGCCCAGAGCCGCCGCCAGTGCTTTCTTTCTATTCTCATCCATTATTCAAATCCACCTTATGTGTGCTGGCTACTATTCTTTAAATGTTAAAAACCTCAGATACTGTATATTTAAACACTATCTGTATATTTGTCCAGCATTTATCTGGAAATTGCATCCACCAATTTAATCAGACCATCAAGAGCAGTCTCAACGGCTTGTCTTCTCACCTGCTCTCTATTACCGGAAAAGTGAAAAACCTCGGTCGTCACCTGATCATCAAAACACCAACCAATCCATACAGTACCCACCGGCTTGTCATCGGTTCCACCTTCTGGACCAGCAACTCCTGAAATGGAGACACTCAAAGGCACAGAAAGGCGCTTGACCGCACCTAACGCCATGCTTTCCACTACAGGTTGACTGACAGCACCGTAACGATCAATCAATGCAACAGGAACACCCAAAAACTTGTGCTTCATGTTATTGGAGTAGCTGACAATGGCGCCTTCAAACCAGCATGAGCTGCCGTCAACAGACGTAAAAGCCTGACTGAGCCAGCCACCCGTACAAGATTCAGCAGCAGCCACTTTCAATTTTGCGGCATGAAGCTTTCCGGCCAGCAGTTCCAGCTTTTTGTTAAAATCTCCGGACATTAATCTCGCCTCTGGCTGATATGAGAAAAAGCCTTTTGATCAAAGTTAGATATACATTCAACAGCCCATAGCTGCCAATGGCTAAAGATAAACCATTGTTCTCATGAAAACAGCCAGCTTTTCATAGTAAAATGATGGATTGTTTATTAACAACCTGAATTCAAGGCTTACCCTCATCTATGAGCCCGCGCAAAGACACCCTAAGTCAGCATACACCGATGATGCAGCAATATCTGCGTATCAAACAGCAACACCCGGAACATCTGGTATTTTATCGCATGGGTGATTTTTACGAGCTGTTCTATGACGATGCCCGCAAGGCTGCCGAGTTATTAGATATAACACTGACAACCCGGGGACAGTCTGCCGGTGAGCCCATTCCCATGTCAGGTATCCCTTACCATGCAGTTGAAGGTTACTTGGCTCGTCTGGTCAGACTTCGCGTCTCTGTCGCCATTTGCGAGCAAGTTGGCGACCCGGCCACAACAAAAGGCCCCGTTGAAAGAAAAGTAGTTCGAATCCTGACCCCCGGCACAGTGAGCGACGAAGCACTTCTGGACGAACAGCAGGACAACCTTCTGACCGCTTTAAGCCGATCAGAAGATCAATATGGAATAGCCTCTCTGGATATCAGCAGTGGTCAATTTACAGCAGTAGAAGTCGCGAGCGAAGAAGCCCTGATGGCAGAAGTTGAGCGTATCAACCCTGCCGAAATTCTCATCAATGACAGCTTTGAATGGCCGGCCCAGGTTATTGAGCGCCCGGGAACGACCAAACGCCCCCCCTGGGACTTTGATCGTGACAGCGCCTATGAAGGATTAACCCGCCAGTTCCAAACTAAAAACCTGCAAGGATTCGACTGTGAATCGTTGACTATCGGCCTTGGGGCGGCAGGCTGCCTTCTACAATACGCCAAGGAAACACAGAGAACCGCCCTGCCCCACATTCGAAGCATACAGCGGGAACTTCGCGAAGAAAGCGTAGTCCTTGACGCAGCCAGCAGAAAAAACCTGGAATTAAGCCAGAACCTCAATGGTGGTCGAGATCACACCCTTTTGTCCGTACTTGATAAAACAGCGACCGCTATGGGTAGTCGATTGCTCTCAAGATGGCTGAACCGCCCCCTTAGAAACGCTCATAAGCTGCAAAAACGCCAATCTATTATCTCAACAATAAAATCGGGCTATTACTTCGAGCAGATTCAACCCTTGCTTCGCGGCGTTGGCGATATTGAACGCATTCTTGCCAGAGTAGCGTTAAAATCAGCTCGTCCAAGAGACCTGGCTCGCTTGAGAGACGCCCTGAATCAGCTACCTGAACTACAAATCATTCTCAGAACGATTGATAATGAGGACATTCATAAACTGGCTGAAGCCATCGGCGAGCATCCTCAGGTTGCTAATCTGCTGAGCCGGTCTATCGTCGAGAACCCCCCTGTCATCATCAGAGACGGTGGAGTCATTGCGGAAGGCTTTGACAAAGAGCTGGATGAGTTTCGTGCTCTCAGTCAGAACGCTGGCGATTATCTTGTTGAACTGGAAAAAAGAGAGAAAGAGAGGACAGGACTACCCAGTCTGAAAGTTGGCTTTAACAGGGTTCACGGCTATTACATTGAGCTCAGCCGAAGAGAATCTGAAGACGCCCCTGTAGACTACATACGTCGCCAGACACTGAAAAATACTGAACGATTCATCACACCGGAATTAAAAGAGTTCGAAGATAAGGCTCTATCAAGCAAAAGCAGAGCGCTTTCAAGAGAAAAAGCACTGTATGACGAATTAATGGACGAGCTTTTGGAAGCTCTGGGCCCTCTTCAGGAAACGGCCATGAGCACCTCCGAACTGGATGTTCTGAACAACCTGTCAGAAAGAGCTGAGGCTCTGAACTTCTGCAAACCTGAACTGAGTTCGGATCCTGGCATCCATATTGAGGATGGTCGCCACCCGGTTGTCGAACAGGTGCTGACAGAACCCTTTGTGGCCAACAATATAGAATTCCATGCCACCAGGAGAATGCTAGTCATCACCGGTCCAAACATGGGTGGTAAATCGACCTATATGAGACAAACGGCATTAATCGTTTTATTAGCTCACGTAGGAAGCTTTGTTCCTGCCAGTCACGCAAAAATTGGTCTGGTAGATAGAATATTCACCCGAATAGGTTCATCCGATGACCTGGCCGGTGGACGATCCACGTTTATGGTGGAAATGACTGAGACAGCCAATATTCTTCATAACGCCACAGCAAGCAGCCTGGTTTTGATGGATGAAGTAGGTCGGGGAACCAGCACCTTCGATGGTTTATCCCTGGCCTGGGCTTGTGCTCATCACCTGGCAGATACTGTTAAGGCATTCACCCTGTTCGCCACTCACTATTTTGAGCTGACTCATTTGCCAGACGAGTGCAACTCAGTTGTCAACGTTCACCTGAATGCCACAGAACACGACGAAAAAATTGTATTTTTGCACTCAGTTCAGGATGGCCCTGCCAGTCAGAGTTACGGTTTACAGGTGGCTCAACTAGCAGGCGTCCCGAGAAATGTAGTCACTCAGGCACGCTCCAGACTGCACCAATTAGAAGAAGGCTCGTCGGCACAGACTGTGCCACAAACTTCAAGGCAGGCCAAAACGGTTTGTAAACAGAACCCGGTTCAGGCAGATATGTTCACAGCTTCTCAGCCACATCCGGCCGTCGAAGCACTCAAGGAACTTAACCCTGACAACCTGTCCCCCCGGCAAGCTCTCGGGTTGCTATACGATCTTAAGTCACTGACTTCAAAAAACTGACTATGCTCATAACCGCTTGAACTACTACCTTATAAACAATGCTGGTAGACTTTACGCCTCAACTGGTTGAGCCGTGTGCCAAACCAGTAAGGGATATGCGATTAGAAATGTCATTCCTGATGGTGACATTTCATAAATGTATTTTGACTGACTTACCATCAGCCTGAACAAACGGAGTGTAACCATCATGACTTTCGTAGTGGGTGAAAACTGCATCAAGTGCAAATACACCGATTGCGTGGAAGTGTGTCCCGTAGATTGCTTTTACGAAGGGCCCAACTTTCTGGTTATCCACCCGGACGAATGTATCGACTGTGCCCTCTGTGAGCCTGAGTGTCCAGCCAATGCGATCTTCTCCGAGGATGAGGTACCGGAAGATCAGCAGGAGTTTATTGAACTCAATGCTGTACTCGCTGACGTCTGGGATAACATTACAGAAAAAAAAGACGCACTCCCTGATGCTGAAAAATGGGATGGTGTGAAAGGCAAGCTCGAGCATCTGGAACGCTGAGAGCGCCCGATATCCGGGGGCTAAGAGCTATGCAGAAATGTCTTGATAACTGCTTTCAATGGTTCGAGCACCAACTCTTCCCCAAACAAAAAGCCATGACCCCGAGATCATGGCTTTTTTATTGCCAAGACAATGCTATCAACTGAACAGGGATTCTCCAGACAACCCCTGTTTCTCAAGGATAGAGCGCAAGCGCTTTAGAGCCTCGACCTGTATTTGCCTGACCCTCTCTCTTGTCAGCCCAATCTCCTTGCCCACTTCTTCAAGGGTGCTGGTTTCATAGCCCCTTAGACCAAACCTTCTGGCCACCACCTCACGCTGCTTTTCAGAAAGTTCACCCAGCCACTTGTCCAAACTGTCGTTGAGATCAAGATCCTGAAGCAGTTCTGCCGGATCAGACTCCTTCTCATCAGAAATAGTATCAAGGATGGACTTATCAGAATCCGGGCCCAAAGGCGTGTCAACTGAAGTGACACGCTCATTAAGCCCCAACATTCTTTTAACATCATCAACCGGCTTATCCAGCAGATGAGCGATTTCCTCCGGGGTTGGATCATGATCTAGCTTCTGAGTCAGTTCACGAGCCGCCCGGAGGTAAACATTGAGTTCTTTAACCACATGAATCGGAAGACGAATGGTACGTGTCTGATTCATAATGGCTCGCTCAATGGTCTGACGAATCCACCAGGTAGCGTATGTTGAAAAACGGAATCCGCGCTCAGGATCGAATTTTTCAACCGCCCTGATGAGACCCAGATTTCCCTCTTCAATCAGATCCAGAAGTGTCAGACCACGATTGACATATCGCCTGGATATCTTGACGACCAGACGCAAGTTACTTTCAATCATACGACGCCGACCCGCCTCAACGCCTCGACGGGCAAGACGCGCATAATGCACTTCTTCCTCTGGTGTCAACAGAGGTGAAAAGCCAATCTCGTTGAGGTAGAGCTGAGTGGCATCGATAGACTTATAGAAGCCATCATCATCGCGACGGGCTCTACTGTAATCTGACGCACTGGGTGTAAACGTCTGCGGTGCAGGTTCTTTCTCTTCAACTTCTTCGTTTTCATTAAGATCAGAATCCAGCACGTTATCAATTTCACTCTTTCCCTGGGTAAAATCCTCGGCAAAACTACTTTGCTCTGAGTCATCCCTCTTTGCTGCCATAAGAGTCAGTCCTATCCGAAAGCCCCACTGTCTGTCGAACAACCAACTGAGGGTTGAGCCGACACCCGTGAGATCCCTCTACCGACACCACATATTGAAATCAGCGTTCAGGCAGGAATCGCATTGGGTCGACCGGTTTGCCATTATGCCGAATTTCAAAATGCAGCTTAGGCTCTGTCGTTCCTGTAGAACCTATTTCGGCTATCTTCTGGCCTGCTTTAACTGAGTCTCCTTCACGCACAAGCAACTCCTTATTGTGAGCGTAAGCGCTCAGATAGCTGTTGTTATGTTTCATAATAATCAGCTTGCCATAACCAGCGAGTTCACTGCCAGCATACACGACCTCGCCTGTGGCTGCTGCACTTACAGGCTCTCCCAATTTGCCTCTGATATCAATCCCTTTATTCAGCCCATTGCCGTTGTTGTACATACGCACCACTTTTCCATTGGCCGGCCAGTGCCAGCTTGAAATGTTGGATAATCGTTCTGTTTTATCAGCTGTTTTCACTGGTTTTTTTTTAACCACATAAGACTTTGATGAGGTTGTGGTGCTCTTTCTTACAGGACTCGAAGAACGGGATACATAACTTGAGGGAGTCAAGTTAACATGTTGACCCGGAAAGATAGTATAAGGTTGGCGTATTCCATTGATAGCAGCTAACTCTATGAAATCTCTACTATAAAGCCAAGCTATAGAAAAAAGGGTCTCACCGTCACGGACTATATGACTGCCACTGCTTACTTTTGGTGGCAGCCTGAGCTCTCTAACCTGAACTGAGGAAGGATCATGGGCACATCCGGTCAGTAACAGAATCAATGTTATCCAACTGACTATTCTTGAGCAAACACTCAAATTAATTTCTTGCTCAAGACGATTGCCTGTCATTCACTCTGCTCCATACTTGGTCACCGAGGCACACCTCAAAATATAATAAATTTAGATATATTTGAATTTTCTTAATCTAAAAAAATATATCAATACAGGTAATAACGCCTACATTTCGGCGAAATTCACCTAGGAAATGTCACGACTGCCGAAACACTCTTTTCATATCAGACCGGTTCCACACTATTGGCAATCGATTTGAGTTCATTAGACCGCAACATCGACATACCATTCCAGAAAGGAGCTATGGAACGGGGAAGATCAGCAACCCATAGTTCATGATAATGAACCGGTTGATTATCTGTTCAGAAAGAGAATTTAATAATCAATCTTCAACAAAGCGACTACCGAATTTTTCAAGCAGAACAACCAGCAAGATACCTGCCAACATCAAGGCAATCGATGGCAATAGGTAAGCCGAGTGACCGGACAGCGTTTCATAGGCCCAGGGAGAAATATTTCTTTCCAGAAAAGGAACTTCCTGACCCGAACTGTTTATTCTTGTTTCCAGTGTTTCTTTCCACGGCCATACTTTTCCGAGGGCACCCAGCATCAAGCCCGTCAAGAGCGACAGAGCCAGATCACGATGCTGTTTTAACAGCCAGGCAAGGACATGAGAAAATGTCAGCAACCCGACAATACATCCAGATCCAAATGCTGTCAGCGCCAGAATATCCAGACCTTTCACGGCAGCTAAAACAGCGGGGTACAACCCCATCAACAGCAGGATAAAACTGCCGGAAATGCCCGGCAAAATCATTGCAGATATAGCAATACAGCCGGCAAAGAACAACATCAGGTAGGAAGGAGTCAGAGATGTAGGCGTCAGTCTCCCGATAAAATAAGAGACACAACAACCGAATACAAGAAGTATCATGGAGGAGACACTCCAACTCTTTATCTGTTTGAGCATATGAATGCCTGAAATCAATATCAGGCCAAAGAGAAAAGACCAGATGAGTTCCGGGTAGCCTTCCAGCAGGTACGTAATTAGATGGGCAAAACTCAGTATACTGAACAAGATTCCGCCAAACAGCAGAATCAGAAAATTCCCATCAATATACTTCCAACACTGAGCAATCCCTTCGGATTTAAGCTTGATCAGTAAACCGGGATTAATACTCTTCAAGGCATTTAACAGGCGATCATAGATACCGGTAATAAAGGCAATGGTACCTCCTGAAACGCCAGGAACGACATCGGCAGCCCCCATAGCTATCCCCCTGAGCAAAATACTCAGACCTTCTTTCATTTTTGACATAATCCAACCTGTCTTATTCTGTAAAGCGTAAATCAGTATCAGACCCGTTTATCTTTTCAGAGTAATCTCAATGACTTTCATTCATGAAACACGAAGAAGTGTATTATTTCTGAACCCCATCCAGCAATGGCACAAAGCGCACGGCTTCGAGCATTTCTTTCTTGAAGGTATCTCCCTGACGGGTGATCAGCAATAAGTCCTGAACACCGCGACCTCCAACTGGAATAATTAGACGACCATTACCCTCCGATAACTGCTGCAATAGCTCCTCAGGTATCTGATCCGGGGCAGCTGTTACAATGATTCCATCAAAGGGGCTCATGACTGACCAACCCATACCACCATCGCTGAGTTTAAGCTGAGCATTGTGAATAGACAGCGTTCTGAGCAGTTTCTTTGCTCGCTCATGAAGGGGTTTGATTCGCTCAACAGAGTATACTTTCTTTACCAGCGGCGAAAGAACCGCTGTCTGATAACCTGACCCTGTACCTATTTCAAGTACTCTGTCGAGTGGACCTGCTGCCATGAGAGCCTGTGTCATTCTTGCCACAATATAAGGTTGTGACAGTGTCTGCCCAAAGCCAATAGGCAGGGCAGTATCTTCATAAGCTCTGTGAGACAGGGCTTCATCCACAAACAGATGTCTCGGTGTGTTGCGAATAACCTCAAGGACATCGGTAGAGTCGATCCCCTGATCTGAAAGTCGATTGATCAGACGCTCCCGGGTTCTCCGTGAGGTCATTCCTATACCATGAATATCAATCTCTTTCATATCAGCTGCCCAGCCATTCACTGAGCTGAGAAAGCGTTGAATGATGAGTCTGGTCATACTGAAGGGGTGTCACTGAGACTAAACCTTCAGCAATAGCATAGAAATCAGTGCCCTTGCCCGCATCCTGTCCCTTACCGACAGGAGCAATCCAGTAAACGGGCTTTCCCCTGGGATCCATTACTTTTAAAGGTTTCTCCGGTCTTTCCCTGTGCCCTAAACGAGTCACCGCCATGCCCTTGAGCTCTTCATAGGGTCTATCAGGAACATTAACATTTAACAGGGTTCCTTCTGGCAGGGATAATTGCGCAAGTCTGAGAATCAAATCTCTGACAACCTTGCCTGCTGTAATAAAACCTTGCTCTCCCTTGCCACAGGCAGATACAGCAATGGCAGGCAACCCCATAAAACGGCCTTCCAAAGCGGCACCTACCGTCCCTGAATAAAGAACATCATCACCCAGGTTGACACCATGATTGATACCGGAAACGACAATATCAGGCTTTTGCTCCAACAATGCATTGACCGCCAAATGAACGCAATCAGCCGGTGTTCCATCGACACTGTTAAAACCATTGGAATGTTCAGTCACCCTCAGGGGACGCCCCAGAGTCAATGAACTGCTCAAGCCCGAGCTGTTTCTATCAGGAGCAAAGACAATTCGCTCACCCACGCCTTCGAGTGAACTGTAAAGGGTGGCCAGCCCGTTGGCTGCGACACCATCATCATTACTTAGCAGTATTCTCATCAAATCTTCCTTCAATGCATTGCATAGCTTCCCTTAACACCGCTGTTGCAAAGCAGCCTTTTGGCAGAGAAAATTCAAGCTGGATACAATCACCTGATAACCATTTCCAGTTCATGGCTGCAGGCATTAGACGAATGGCTCTCCTCTCATGCTTTAAACCTGCTTGCTCCAGGCCCTTACTCAACAACGGGTTGCGACCTGAAATCCTTTTTTCCATCTTTCTGCAATCCGATCCGGAAAGCAACTCCCCTTGCCCCCACAGAGGAGCTGTCAATGAGACTTCTCCGGCTTCAATTCTTGTCATCAGGTTCTGGTCATGATCCCGCAGGATCAGACTACCACTGTCTTGAAAACCAGGTACATCACCCTCAAGGTAGCGGGTCCAGTTTTTCTGACTGACACGCTCAGAAAGGATCTGATTAAATATCCAGGATCGTGCTGCAGACAGATACATAGAGCGTTTGTTTTTATCAACCCTCAAATGACCGGAAAACATCAGTAACGCCCGATCAACGTTAGCCCCCTCAAGACCAAAGCGTTGTTCTCCAAAATAGTTAGGCACACCCTGATTGGCGATGACCCTCAGAC
>NZ_JAHHPN010000846.1:0-1728 GCF_024606325.1 Endozoicomonas sp. ONNA1 | reverse complement strand
CCTCTGGCTTGTTCGGGACATTGCAGGACAGCACCATACGACAAATCCTGCTTAAACAGCCAAAAGTGACCAGTACCGGAAACACCAGCCCCACAGGTGCGCTTGTGGGTGAGTTGAGACGCAGCAGGATTGAAGAGGTGGTCAATTATGCCGGAGCCATCAGAACGAGTGGTTATCACAGTCATGGTGGAGGTATAGCAGGCAGTGCTTCTGGCAGTGTCATACGCGATAGCCTGAACACCGGAACCGTTTTCACAACCGGAAGCGCCAACACTGGTGGTATCGCCGGGGTAGCGGATCAGAAGTCTTCTGTATCAAACAACTTGAATATTGGAAAAATAACGCCCAGAAGCTTGGATAACTCACCTGCCGGTGGCGTTGTCGGAAGGCTGAAAAGCAATAGCCTTGCTAACAACAATGTGAATACCGGGGAGGTTAATGCTGGCCATACCGAAGATTCCGGGGGGATTGTAGGAAAAGCAGAAACAACCAGCAGGGTATTACATAACCTGAACACCGGAAAAATTGCCTCAGATTATTTGGACGGTACTTCACGGCGAAGTGGTGGGGAGATTGGCGGAATAGTGGGGGAAACCTCCGGTCAAACCCTGGTCAGCAAAAACCTCAATACAGGCAGCATTTCTGGAAAGGTCACCACCAATGTGGGCGGAATCACTGGGGGAGCAGTCAACGCTCCTGTTGTTCAGAATGTAAACACCGGAACTGTCACTACTGACGGTCGCATTGCATCTGCCGGAGGTATTGCCGGAAAAGCCATAGGAAGAGCAGCAATTTATCACAACCTGAATGCCGGAGCAGTCATAGGTAATGGGACTCATAGTTCAACTGGTGGTATATCCGGGAGTGCACGCGATTTGGCCTCGGTTTACAACAATGTTAATACGGGGTTGGTTAAGTCACTGGTAACAGGAAGCTATGAAAGCGGGGCAGTCGCAGAATTTTCCTTTGGGAATGATATTGTCAATAACCTGGACACTTTCACAAAGTATTACCCGACTGATTCGATTCATAATGGATATAATGAAGGTGTCGTGAGAAAATCGAAAAGCGCACTCAAATCAGGCTTAAACGGTTTGAGCAGCGAACTCTGGAACGCCGGTGATGCAACACAGCTGCCGATGCTCAGAGGCATTAACACCCCCTACCGTGAACTTGTCCGAATCAATGGTACCCAACAGACAAACAACCAGTTTCCCATCGTCCTGAACGAGTTTGCAGACCCTGGAGGTGCCGCAAACGCCACCTCTTTCAATCGTACTGTCTGGAACGGGCATTACGGCTATTTACCGTTCCTAAAAGTTTTCTCCAGACTACAAATATTGCTGGCCGGAATTGATTGCACACCCGGAGGATTTGACTGTAGAGTGAAAAAGAACATCACGACAACTCCACCAGCTACGTCATCGTCATCAGCACAGCCTTCAACCATTGATTTGACCACGGCTGCTGAAATCAGAGCCTTAGCTGATTCGGAGTCACCATCAGGCACTTCATCCGCTTTTGAAATATCATCCCCAACAAACACACGGCGAACTAAATTTTCATCGTCGTCTGACAGTACGTCCCCCACAACCGATTCACTTGATCTGTCAAACTGCCTACCACCAAAAGGCAAGCCTCTCTTCCAAACCTATGACGCGAAAAACCAGCAAATATACGTCGTCATTCAGCCTGAGTCGTCTTCCAAAGGGATCGTTCTGGCGCGCT
>NZ_JAHHPN010000845.1:0-1881 GCF_024606325.1 Endozoicomonas sp. ONNA1 | reverse complement strand
TGGGTCGTAAAACGATCAAGCGTTGGTTGCAGTACTATAAAGTCCCCCCCTGGGTCAGGGGGTCTATTCCTTTTGTTTTTCACGGGGATGATCTGGTGGCCTTACCGGGAGTGTTTGTGACAGTCACCCACACCAGTGAGCCGGGTCTGGGCAGACGCCTGTCCTGGCGTCCTGATGTTTGAGTCTCGAGAGCAGGACTTAAACTAAACTTTCTACGCATTTTCTCAGTATGTGTTTTACGTTTAGTAGTGGTTTTGGTATCCTGATCTCCCATCTTGAGTATCCATTTTTTTCCCGCATTTAAGAGTCAGCAGATAACAATGACGCGTTATATTTTCGTCACGGGTGGTGTTGTTTCCTCATTAGGCAAAGGCATCGCATCAGCTTCCCTCGCAGCTATCCTTGAGGCACGCGGTCTTAAGGTGACAATGCTTAAACTGGATCCCTACATCAACGTTGATCCGGGTACCATGAGCCCGTTCCAACATGGTGAAGTATTTGTTACTGAAGATGGTGCGGAGACCGATCTTGATCTGGGCCATTATGAGCGTTTTGTGCGCACCACCATGAAGCAAGGTAATAACTTTACTACGGGTAGAGTCTATCAGGATGTTCTTCGCAAAGAACGTCGCGGAGATTATCTGGGCGGCACAGTTCAGGTTATTCCTCACATTACTGATGAAATCAAGCGTCGCGTTGTCCAGGGTGCCGGCGATGTTGATATAGCGATGGTTGAAATTGGCGGCACTGTGGGTGACATTGAGTCTCAGCCATTTCTTGAAGCCATTCGCCAATTGAAAGTCGAGCTGGGTTCTTCCCGCGCATTGCTGATGCACCTGACTCTGGTGCCCTACATAAAGACGGCTGGTGAAACCAAGACGAAGCCTACCCAGCACTCGGTTAAAGAACTGCGGTCTATCGGCCTTCAGCCAGACATTCTGGTTTGCCGCAGCGAACAGTTTATTGAAGCCTCTGCCCGTCGCAAGATCTCTCTGTTCACGAACGTGGAAGAGCGTGCGGTTATCTCTCTGGAAGATGCTGATACCATTTACCGCATTCCCCAGATGCTCCATGAGCAGGGTCTGGACCAAATTGTTGTCGATAAATTCAATCTGGATACACCGGCTGCAGACCTGTCTGAATGGGCGGATGTTGTGGACCGTGACACTCATCCACAGAAAGAAGTGACCATCGCCATGGTGGGTAAATATATGGAGCTTCTGGATGCCTATAAATCCCTGATTGAGGCGGTTCGCCATGCCGGATTGAAAACCCGTACCAAGGTCACCATCCGTTATGTTGACTCCGAGCTGCTTGAGCAGGAGGGTCTGAGTCGTCTGGAAGGTGTCAGTGCGATTCTGGTGCCCGGTGGTTTTGGCCATCGTGGTGTGGAGGGCAAGATTCAGGCGGTTCGTCATGCTCGCGAGAGCAAGATTCCCTATTTGGGTATCTGTCTGGGTATGCAGGTTGCAGTTATTGAATACGCTCGTAACAAAGCGGGTCTGGAAGGGGCTAACAGCTCCGAGTTTGATCAAAACGCCGAGCATCCGGTGGTAGGCTTGATTACTGAATGGTTGTCTTCCGATGGTGCTCTGGAGACACGTACTGAGGCTTCCGATCTGGGAGGAACTATGAGATTGGGGGCTCAGCTGTGTAACCTCATCTCTGGAACACAGGCTCATTCTGCCTACGGTAAAGACACTGTCATTGAGCGGCACCGTCATCGTTATGAGGTCAATAACAATTACCTTGAGACTTTGCAGGATGCAGGTCTGGTTATTTCCGGACGCTCTGAAGATAATGCTCTGGTTGAAATGGTGGAAGTAAAGGAACACCCCTGGTTTGTGGCTTGCCAGTTCCACCCTGAATTTACCTCGACAC
>NZ_JAHHPN010000844.1:0-9187 GCF_024606325.1 Endozoicomonas sp. ONNA1 | reverse complement strand
ACCAATTTATTGCAACCGCAGTAGGACAGCCTTAAGTCCGACAGGCTGCTAGCCCTTTCATAAGTTTTTTCCCGGCACCGCCTTCGGCTTTTATCAAAAGGTCTTTGACAGAAAGCAGACTAATTTTCTTGATCTATCATTGCTCTCTAGTCACCAGGATACAGGGATAGAATTATTAAACACTCACTCTTTGCGACATCACTTTTGCTACCACTTTTGCTACTACCGTTTTTTGTCGTTTGTCAGGCAGAACCGCGGACTGAATATTTTATTGTTGAGCTTCAACAAAATAAAATGCTTTCAAACCAGAGCTTTTCTATAAATCCAGTCCTACGTACACTGTCGTTCAGTTCACCTAAAATTGTCGACACAAGCGATAATAAAGAACTCGGTTCACCACCCGAATTCAAACAACACAAGACTTACAGTTACGGTGTAAAAGAGACTCTTGTTGAATCGATTTCGTGGCCATCGCTTTACGCCATTCATCTGCTGGTGCGTTACGAACTAATCCGGAGCACTATGGACGCCCCTCTATGCTCCAACCCTTATTCATGGCTATCTGTAGAAGTGATTCTTACCGTCGGTTGGCTTTTAAAAAGCTATTGGAATTTCGACTCAATGTCGTTTAAACCAAAAGAACAACCAAGAGCAGCAACTATGGTGATACAGCGGGGGCAGCCATTTGCCTATATCACTGTGGTGCCTGGCTCTGGACATAGCCAACAACCGCACAAGCCATCAGAACCATCAAGGCAGCAGGCCGCGGGAGTTCAAAGCGACCTTACAGGCTCTTTCACCAAATCTCTGGATACTGACTCTGCCGACAATAACGGAGGCTCTCAGCAAACTCTGCATACTTTGAGTTTAAATTGTTTCGTCTTTCCCTGTCATGGTGTTTGTAGTTTCCGACCATCATCCAATAGCAGAGAGCCCGCTGAATGGCCGCCGGATTCTGAAGAAAGTTCGACAGGCAACTATGGATACTCAATCAGTGTAGATGCAATCTCTACAAATGACCCAGCCGAACCAGCCAATTGTCATATGACAATGCGCAGGAATCAGCCTGCCAACTCTGATGAATGGATTATCGTCCATGGGTTACTCAATCTGGGAAACCATAGCCTTTCAGAAGAAACCGGGATTAGCAACACGCCTGTCTATTTCACCAATCCAATGGTGATTCCATCTCCGGGCAGCCTACCTTCCGGAGGAGCTACCTATTGCCAACAGCCCCTGTCGGATCATACAGGTAAAATTCACAGAGGGCAGCAACAAACCTGTGACGTAATCATAGTCGGGGAAGAAGCCCAGCCGAGACCATGCGCAAAGGTCTGTAAGAATGCTGTAGCCCTATCGGTTCACAAAAGCTCATACCACACCGGGCAAAAAATCTGTAACGTGACCCTGATCGGGGAGAATGGTCAGCCGCGGCCGTGCGGGAGGGTCTTTAAGAATGCTAAATCACTGTCGGGTCACAAAAGCAGAAAGCACGTCAGGCAGCGACAAACCTGTCACATGACCTTGGTCATGAAGGATGGGGAGCTGCGGCCATGCGGGAAGGTCTTCCCGAATACTAAAGCCCTTTGGAAACACAAAAACAACGTCCACAACGGGAAACAAATCTGTGACGTGACCTTGGTCGGGAAGGATGGCCGGCAGCAACCATGCAGAAAGGTCTTCGAGAATGCCAAAGGCCTGTCGGATCACAAAAGAAAAATCCACAGTGGAGAAAAACTCTGTGACGTTACCGTGGTCGGGGAAGATGCTCAGCCTCGATCATGCGGGACGGTCTGCAAGAATGCTAAAGGCTTTTCGGATCACAAAAAAAAAGTCCACAGCAGGCAACAAACCTGCCACATAACCGTGATCGGGCAGGATGGCCAGCGGCGACCATGCGGTAAGGCCTGCAAGAATGAACAAGCCCTGTCGTCTCACAAAACCAGAGATCACACTGGGCAAAAAACCTGTGACGTAATAGTAGTCGGAGAGGATGACCAGCTGCGGTCATGCGGGATGGTCTGCAAGAATGCTCAAACCTTGTCAGAGCACAAAAGCAGAAACCACACCGGGCAAAAAACCTGTGACGTAATAGTAGTCGGGGAAGATGGCCAGCCACGGCAATGCGGGATGATCTGTAAGAATGCTAAAAGCTTTTCAGATCACAAACGAAAAGTCCATAGCGGGCAACAAACCTGTGTCCTTACCTTGGTCGGGGAAGATGGTCTGCAGCGACCATGCGCAAAGGTCTTCAGAAATGCTCAAGCCCTGTCGTCTCACAAATGCAAAGAGCACTCCGAGCAAAAAACCTGTAACGTAACTGTGATCGGAGAGGATGACCAGCCGCGACCATGCAGGATAGTCTGCAAGAATACTCAAACCCTGTCAGTGCACAAAAGCAGATGCCACAGCGGGCAACAAACCTGTGTCGTGAACGTAACCGGGAAGGATGGCCAGCTGCGGCCATGCGGCAGGATCTGCATAAGTGGTAGAGCCCTTTATGAGCACAAAAGAAGAAACCACTCCGGACCAAAAACTTGTGACCTAATTGTGACCGGGGAGGATGGCCAACCGCAGCCGTGCAGGATGGTCTGCAAAAATGTCAGAGTCCTGTCGTATCATAAAAAAAGCCATCGAAAACGTAAGTCTGTTGATCCGGAACACGATGATGGTCGCAATCCTAAAAAGGCTAAACAGAATAAGTAACGATTTGATCCAGTACATGGGATCAATGAGGTTTCTCCCAGTGTCACCTTCAGTTTTTTACAAAAGATCCTCTGTAGGAGGACAGTTTCGAGACAAAGCTTGATATGAAAGGGTGAAATTGCCAGAAGAGTCGTTGACTGGGTGGCGCCCGAAGGGAACTGGGTTGTCTGTCTGGATCGCACCAAACGGGACTTTGGCCAGTTCAAAATCAACATCATGATGGTCGCTAAGTAGGAGGTCGTCATTTTCGCAAAGGAGGGAATCATTTAGCTTGAGTTCATAAGCTTGCAGTTATACCTGCAGGCGAGTACCCACTCTCCCTTTTATAACAGGATTCTTTACGAAATTGTCTCCTGCAGAGCAAAAGGTCTTTGACAGAAAGCAGACTTATTTTCTTGATCTATCCTTGCTCTCTAGTCACCAGAACACAGGGATAGAAATATTAAACACCCATTCTTTGCGGCATCACTGTTGCCGCTAATGTTGCTACTACTTTTTAGATCTGTCGTTTGTCAGGCCGAAGCGTGGACAGAACGTTTTATTCTCGAGTTTGAAGAGAATGAAGTGTTTCCAGACCAAAGCTTTTCTATCAAGCGTGGCCTGCTCGCATCGCCGGGCACCCCTTCAGACCTTGTCAACACAAGGAACTATGCAGGAATCAGTTCATCGCCTGATGACAAACGACACAAATTTAACAGTTACGGGGTAAAAACGCTCCTTATTGAATCGATTTCGTGGCAATGGCTTTATGCCACTCACTTGCAGGTGTACGAGACGATCCTGGCCACCAAGGACGTTCCTCTCAGCTCCACCCCCTATTCATGGCTACCTGTAGAAGTGGTTGTTGCCATCGGTTGGCTTTTAAACAGCTATTGGAACCCCGATTCACTGTCGTTTAAGCCGATCGAACAACAAGCAGCAACCACTATGCTGACACTGGAGGGGCACTCATTTGCCGCCATCACGATGGTGCATGGCTCCGGACATAACCAACAGCCCTTCCAGCCATCAGAACCCTCTGGGCAACCAACCGCGGGAACCCCCTGCCACCTTACAGGCTCTTTCACTAACCCTCTGAATACTGACTCTGCCGACGGTAACGGAGGCTCTCAGCAAACTCTACATACTTTGGGTTTGAATTGTTTCATCTTTCCCTGTCATGGCGTTTGTAGTTTCCGATCATCATCTGATAGCAGAGAACCCGCTGAATGGCCGCTGAATTCAGAAAAAAGTATGACTGACAACTATAGAGGCGGCAACTATAAAGGAAGAAACTATAGATACTCAATAAGTGCAGGGGCAACCACTGCAACAGACCCAACCGAACCTGCCATTTATGATGTGACAATGCACAGGAACCAGCCTGCCAACTCCGATGACTGGATTATCATCCACAGTTTACTCAGTCTCAGAAGGCATAGCCTTCCGGAAAAAACCGGCATTAGCTTTACGCCTTCGCATTGCCAACAATCCCTGCGGGGTCACACAGGCGAAATTCACAGCAGCCAGCAACAAACCTGCGACGTAACCGTGTTCGAGGAGGATGGTCAGCCTCGACCATGTGGGAAGATCTGCAAGAATGCTGCTGCCCTATCGGTTCACAAAAGCTCATACCACACTGGGCAAAAGCTCTGTGACGCGACCTTTGTCGGGGAGGATGGTCAGCCACGGCTATGTGGGAAAGTCTGCAAAAATGCTAAAGGCTTATCAGATCACAAAAGAAAAGCCCATAGTGGGCAACAAACCTGTAACTTGCCCGTGGTCGGGGAGAATGGCCAGCAGCAGCCATGCGGGTGGGTCTGCAAAAATGCCAAAGTCTTGTCGGATCACAAAAGCAGAAGGCACCCCAGTGAGCATCAAATCTGTAACATAACCGTGGCCGGGAATGACGGCCAACTGCGGCCATGCGGGATGGTCTACAAGAATGTTGTAGCCTTGTCGGATCACAAACGCAAAACCCATGCCGGACCACAAACCTGTTACGTAAACGTTCTCGGAGTGGATGGTAAGCAGCGACCATGCGGGGCAGTCTACAAGAATGCTAAATCCCTGTCGGTTCACAAAAGCAGCTTACACTCCGGGCAAAAAACCTGTGTTATGGCCGTGGTCGGGGATAATGGCCAGCTGCGATCGTGCGGCACAGTTTGCAAAAATGCCCAAGCCCTGCGGGATCACAGAAGAAGAGATCACTCTGAGCAACAAACCTGTGACGTAACCGTGACCACAGAATATGGCGACCAACGGTCATGCGGGAAGGTCTGCAAGAATGCTCAATCTTTGGCGTCTCACAAATACATATGCCACACCGGGCAGTATAACTGTGAAGTGACCGTGGCTGGGGAAGATGGTCAGCTGCGGCCATGCGGGAAGGTCTGCAAGAATAAAAGAACTCTTTGGGATCACAAAAGAACACATCGGAAACGCATCTCTTATCCTGTGAATCAGGATGGTGAACCCAGCCCTAAAAAAGTAAATTGAATAAATAACACCTTTCTTTTCATTAGAATTTTTTCGATGCTACCCTTGGCTTTTAACAAAAGATCATTGACAGATAAAAGACTTATTTTCTTGATCTACCCTGGCTCTACAGAGACCAGAATACAGGGACAGAATGATTGAACACTCACTCTCTGCGGCGACAATGTTTCTGCTAGTGTTGCTGTCTGTCGTCTGTCAGGCTGAACCATGGACAGAATGTTTTATTATCAAGCTTGAACAGAAGGCAGTGTTTCCAAACCTGAGCGTCTCTATAGAACGTGACAGGCATACCCTGCCGGACAATCTTTCGGAGGTTTTCGACACAAACGACTATGCAGGACTGGATTTTCGGTCTGATGACAAACCGAACAGACCCGGCAGTTACGGAGTTAGGCTGCCTGTAGAAGTGGTTGTTGCAGCCGGTTGGCTTTTAGAAAGCAATTTGACTAACGATTTCATGCTGTTTAATCCAATCCAACAACAAGAGGCAACATCTACGCAGACACAGGGGGATCAACCGTTTGCTACCATCACTATGATGCTTCGCTCTGTAGATGACCAACAATCACATCAGCCATCAGAATCATCCAGCCAGCAAGCGCCGGGAGCCCCACAATCTACAGGCTATTTCGCTAACCTTCTCTATTCTGACTATGGCGGCGGTAACAGAGGTCCTCAACAAGCTCTGCACACCCTGGGTTTCAATTGTTTCGTCTCTCCCTGTCGTGGCGTTTGCAGTTTCCGATTATCATCCGGTAGCAGAGAATCCGCTGAATGGCCGCTGAATTCCGCAGAAAGTTCGACAGCCAGCTGTAGACATTTAATTGGCCCGGGGGCAGTCTCTACAACAGACTCAGCCGAACCACCCAATTATGATGTGACAATGCTCGGGAATTTGCCTGCCAACTCTGATGACTGGATTATAATCCACGGGTTACTCAATCTTCGAAGCCATATCCCTCCAGAAAAAACCGGGATTAACTGTACGCTTACCCATTTCAAACGCCCCATGGTGACTTCACCTTTGGGCTGCCTTCCTTCCGGAGGGGCTACCCGTTGTCAAAAAGTCCTGTCGGATCACAAAAGCAGAGAGCACTTCGGACAGCCAACCTGTGACGTGATCGTGGTCGGGAAAGATGCCCAACAGCGGCCATGCGGCAAGGTCTACAGGAATGCTAATAGCCTGATAGCACACAAAAGAATATTCCACAGCGGACAAAGAATCTGTGTCCAAACCGTAACCGGAGGGGATGGCCAGCATCGACCATGCGGGAAAACCTGCAAGAATACTCAAGCTTTGTGGGATCACAAATTAAAAGATCACAGCGGGCAAAAGACCTGCTACGAAACAGTGGTCGGTGCAGATGGCCAACCGCGACCATGCGGGGAGGTATGCAAGAATGCTAAAACATTGTCGTCTCATAAAAGAAGCATCCACACTGGACAACAAACCTGCCACGAAAGCGTGGTCAGGAAGGATGGCCAACAGCAGCCATGCGGAAAGGTCTGCAAGAGTGCTAAAGCCCTATCGGATCACAATAGAAAAGAACACACCGGCCAAAAAATCTGCAATGCAACAGTGGCTGGAAGGGATGGCCAGCAGCAATGCGGAAAGGTCTGCAAGAACGCTAAAGCCCTGTCAGATCACAAAAGAAGCAACCATTCCGGGCCACGAACATGCAACGAAACAGTGGTCGGGCGGGATGGTCAAAAGAAATCATGCGGAGCGGTCTGCAAGAGTGTGAATGCCCTGACGGATCACAAAAAAAGAAACCATAGTGGGCAAAAAATCTGTAACGCGATTGTGGTCGGGGACGATGGTCAGGGACGACCATGTGAGCGGGTCTTAAAAAATGCTCGTTCTCTGTCATGTCACAAAAGCAAATATCACAGCGGACAAAAAACCTCTGATAAGACAGTGAACGAGGAGAGTGACCAGCGGCTGCCATGCGGACTGGTCTGCAAAAATGCCAACGCCTTGAAAGATCACAAAAAAAGCATCCACAGCGGGCAACAAATCTGTAACCTGCCAGTGATCGGAGAGGATGGTCAGCAGAGGTTATGCAGGGAGGATGGCCTGCTGCGGCCGTTCGGTAAGGCCTTCCAGAATACCCACGCACTGTCCAGGCACAAAAGAACACACCGAAAGCGCAAGTCTTTTTATCCTAACCAGAATGATGGCTCCAGACCTAAAGAAATTAAAGCAAATAGGTAACAACCTACCTCCCTTTCATTAGGCTTGCCCGTTGTAATCATCCGATAGCAGAGGGCCCGATGAATGGTCGCTGAATTCCGTAGAAAGCTCGACAGTTAGCCCTACACACTCAATGATTGCAGAGGCAGTCTGTACAACTGCCCCTACCGTATCACTTAATGATGATGTGCCAATGAACGGGAATTTGCCTCCCACCTATGATGACTTGACTATAATCGACGGCTTGCTCAGGCTGCATAATCATCGCCTTCCAGAAGAAAGCGGGGCTTCCTTAACACTTATCCGTTTCAAAATCCCAAAGGGGCTTCACCTTCGGATTGTCTTCCTTACGGAGAGGCAGCCCGATGCCAAAAAAAACTGTCAAATCACAAGAGAAGAGAGCACAACGGACAACAAACCTGTGTCGAGACATTAGGCATTGAAGATGGCAAGTATCAGCCATGCGGGAAGGTCTTCAAGAATGCCAGAACCCTGTCAGTTCGCAAAAGCAGATACCACACCGGGCCAAGAACCTTTGATATGACAATAATCGGGGAGGGTGTGCAGCTGCAGCAGTGCGGGAAGGTCTGTAAGAATGCTAAAGCCCACTGGGAGCACAAAAGAAGACATAGAAAACGCAAGCCGGTTGATGTGGACCAGGATGATAACCACAACCCTTGATCTGGCACCCTTTTCATAAAGTTATGCCTGTTGCAGCCTTTGGGGTTTAAAGGAGATTTTTTAACAGAAGTTCTCGGAAAGAAAAGCACGCTTATTTTTTTAAACTATCCTTCTTCTCTGTAAACCAGAACGCAAGGATAGAATCATTAAGCACTCACTCTTTGCGGGACTGATGTTGATGTTGCAGTTGCCGTTACTGACGTTGTCTCTCGTCTGTCAGGGTGAACCGCTGACAAGACGACTTGTTTTAGAGCTTGAACAGAAAACAGTTTTTCCAAACCAGAGTTTTTCTATAAGGACTGACCGCCATACATCGCCTGGAAATCCGTCAGGTATTACTAACAAAAACGGCTATGCAGGATCGAATCCTTCGCCTGAAAAAAAACAACAAAGACCTCATATTTACGAGTTAAAAACAACCATTATTGAATTGATTTCATGGAAGTTGCTTTATTCCACTAACCTGATGGTTGATTTAAAACCAATCCTGACAACCAACGATCCCCCCCTAAGCTCCACCTCTTATCCATGGCTATCCATAGAAGTGGTTGTCGCTGTTGGTTTACTTTTGAAAAGCTATTGGAACCCCGATTCACCCTTGTTTAAGCCGATTCAACAACAAGAGACGAGTCAAAATCACCCCTATTCCATCATTACTATGGTGTTGGGCTCTGGAGATAACCAAACACCATACCAGTCACCAAAATCATCGAGGCAGCGTGCAACAGGGGCTACCACCCAGTCTGCAAGTTCTCTCTCTATCCACCTTTATTCTGGCTCTGGCGGCAGTAACGGAGGCTCTCAACAACACTCACATACTTTGGGTTTTAATTGTTTCGCCCATCCCTGTCATGGCGTTTGTCAATTCCGACCATCATCCGATAGCGTAGAGTCCGTTGAACCACCGCTGAATTCCCTACAAAGCCCATCTTTCGAAAAATTGGATGATCTCTCTGACATTGAACTCCGCTGTGTGTGCGGCGTACCATATCTGCAACAGCCACATGACATTGTTGGCAGCAGATTCATTAGCAGCAACTTTATAAACCGGGTCGCCTCATACAGGATCTCTCCAGACGAAGACTCCACAGACGAAGACTCCACAGACGAAGACTCCACAGACGAAGA
>NZ_JAHHPN010000843.1:0-1259 GCF_024606325.1 Endozoicomonas sp. ONNA1 | reverse complement strand
ATTCTGTCGTCCTTTGGCTAGCTGATCTGCATGTTCGACATAAAGGGTAAGATGAGAATAAAGCAGGAGCTTCTCAAGTTTACCTTTCCTTTTTTTGTAATCAGCAGGTTTGGTATCTTCTCTCCAGAGGGCATGATACTGATGCTCCGTTATTTTTTCGATGACATCATCGTCTTCAAGTTTTATACGAACCCTGTCAAGTCGTTCCAGTTTGTTATCACCTTCACTGACCTGGATCTCGAGTATTTCTTCTGCGGTTTTCAGCACATCCAGCGCCTCTTCCTCTGCCCGCTGTCTGGCCTCTGTGAGGTATGTCTGAATTTTCTCAGAAATCGCGTTACGACGATAATACACATCGCCCTCGCTATCGAGGTCAACCATGTTCAGGGTTTTTTCTACAGCGGTCAGTTTCCGAAGTATTTCAGGACGGAGGCTTGATGTTCTGATGTCTTCCAGTTTTTTTTCGAAGCCTGCAAGATAGATGAACATATTGAATACTGATTTTTCCAGGACGTTCTGGTTCTCTTCTGTGCTGTCTTCACTGAGTCTAATACCAAGAATCTCTGCCAGAGCATTTTGCCTGGCCTCGGGGTAAGAATGATCTTGACCATACATTTGCTTCATTGTATGGAGCAGGATGTCTTTTTGAATATCCATTGCCTTGATTTTCTGAAGCAGCTGTTCTTGCTGAGCGTCAACATTTGCATTGGTATCAAAATTTTTAATGTTTAAATCTGCGGCAATGGTTGCATAGCGAGCTTTGATTGCAGCTGCATTTCCAGCTTCTGTGATGGTTTTCTGAAGGAGGTGTTGTTGGATCAGAGCTTTCTGCTGTTCAAGGTGCTGCAGAATGGCCTGGTGACGGACTTGCGGGGCATCTTCGTCGTCAGGAATCAGGCCGAGCTTACTTTCCAGGTTGGCCAGTCTCTCCGGAGCCTCCTCGTCGGCCAGTTCTGTCTTATGTTGTATATGCTGTTGAACAGACTGAAAGCGGGCAACAAGATCGTTTTCATTGTCCGGAGTCATACCGAACTGATTTTCAAGAGCTGCCAGTTTTGTCATTATAATTCCATAATCAGGCTGTTCTGTTGCAGCAAAGGTTGTAGCCAACGCCTGCGTGATTTCATGAATTTTCTTTCTGAAAATTTTGGCTTGTTCTTCTGATGACTGGATATCATCCCAGTTATCAATACCAAGTTCTGTTGCCGCTTCATCAGTCATCACGCAAACCCGGATGTATAAGCAACTCGAAGAACACT
>NZ_JAHHPN010000842.1:0-2668 GCF_024606325.1 Endozoicomonas sp. ONNA1 | reverse complement strand
TTTCAGAGCTCAGGCGAGTGGTGACAGAGCTGGAAAACCTGCTGCTCTGCCCTGTAGACGTGGAGTTTGCCATCGATCATCAGGGGCGCCTGTTCCTGTTGCAGGTACGTCCTGTCACCCGACTCTCTGGCGGCATGGATTTTGCCATGTCCATACCCGAAGACAGTCTGGCCACTGGCGAGGGGGCCAGCGAAGGCTTTTGCACAGGACCACTCTGGCTGGCTAATAAGCGTGATTCAGGCGCTATGCCAGAGGGAGCCATTGTCGTGGCTCACCACGCTGAAGAGTGGATGCTTGAGCCTGAATGCCTGAATCGGGCAGGGGGGGTTGTCTTTACCGAAGGGGGATTCAATGATCATGTGGCGATCCTCCTGAGACAGAAAAAAATACCCTTAATGCTGGTCGGCGGCGAGTATGCGGCAATGGTCGCACAGAATGGCCAACCGGTCACACTGGCCTGCGCCCGTTTTAAAGATAAGCCCGGTGCCTTCGTTGTTGCCGGTGACATTACCGAAAATCTGGACAGTCACAGAAGCCTGTCCTCTGCTGTTTCTGATGTTTCATCTGTAAAAGCCATCCCGTTACGGGATGATTTGTCTCCCTCTGAAGGCGCATTCAGCCGGGTCACCAGCGGTTTTCAATGGCTCACAGATCAAAATGCCCGCCTGTTGGCATTTTTTGCTCCCGGCTACGGACTGGATTGTTTGGCAAACCCCATAAAGCTGAGCATGTCGCCACAACGATCAAAGTTACTGGCAGAGACCGGGGAGAGCGTAAGCAGGCTCATTCATGGAGCTGAAGCCATGTTGAAGGGTTACCAGAGCTTCTTGCTGCTGGCGGATAACAGTGGTTCATTCCAGCACAAGTCATTGCTGAATGAAGTACCGCAATTGAACAACCGGTTCGGGGCACTGAAAAAGACCATCCAATCACGGGTAGAGGCTGTCGTCCATCCAATGCAAGCCTCTGAAGAAGGGCAGGTATTCCCGTTTCGACAGTGGCTGGCAGAGTGCCATCAGCTTCAATCCAGTCTTCAAGCACTTCATTCCCGGAAGGCTGAGCAGTGCCAAAGTGTCCATGACTTGATTTTTGCCCTGCATCAGCGTTTTGTAGCGGCGCTGGCGCCGGTCGCTCTGGCCTCCGGTCAGGGCAGGATATCCAAGGAACGGTACATGACCTATGTTGATTGCACGTCCCCGGGTGAAGAGGCACCGCTGTTGAGGGCGTCCGACAAAGCATCAATGAAAAAGTTAGGGCTTTCAGGGACTGTCGTCAGTATGGATGATGCCTTGATTGTTAACCTGAAGTTAGGAAGTCATGTGGGACTTGTTGAACTTCTTGAGCATGCAGATGGGGGAAAAGAACGAACCTTGCGGCTGAGATTTTCTGACCAATTTGAGGAACCTGATGGCGTTGATGAAGACGGCAAGTTAAAGCGTATGTGGTTTCTGGTGCAGTCTCTGAAAGCGATCGGACTGGATGAAAATTCTGATAGCATGAAGCTGGGTTGCAACGCCGTAGCGGGAGAAATTACCGTTGAATGCCCTCGAATGAAATCACGTAACAACATGCAGGGTGCCTTTGAGAAACTGATCATTGTGTTAGATGAAATGTATAATCTGGATAGTTTATTTGAATGCAGGGCCATTTTTGAAGGAGATCAGTGGGACTTCAACTTGCTTGCACAGCGCCTTAATGGCAATGTTGCAACAGAAGCTGAGAGATTTGCGTTTGAGCATTGCCTTTTTTTAGTGTTTTGTCGGAGAGTTTCATCTTCTTCTGACGCTTTCTGTCAGTTATTAAGCGACCATTACCAGCGGTTTATTCATCATGGACAGTGTTTAAGAGTGTGTGTGCGGCATGTGTTTATTGAGGGAAAATCGAAAGACAGTCTGCGGGAAATGTTAATGAGCGATGAGATAAGTGAGGACATGCGAAGGGAGCTCTTACAACATCTTTTATTGTTATATCCTGATGAAGCTACTCTATTGGTTGAGGATGTGTATCCCGATTTTAGAGATCAATACTTTGTTATCAGCCCATCAATGGACTATAAACTGAAGTTTGCAGTCCCTCCGTTTGATCTCCCACCGTATAATCTCCGACCGACTCACTGGCTTGCGGAGCATAAAGAAAAGCTAAAGAAAGCCTTATTGAAGCATGGGCTGAAATATGGCAGTCAACGAGTTCGAGAGTGTCACTCTAGTTTTACAGACAGGCTCGGAAATTTGCGAATAACGTCTAATCTATTCTGACAGCGTTGACCATTACACACCGTGTTCCCAGCTCCTTGTTGTTTTTCCTGTTGCGTGCTTCAGCCCGATGGCTGAACTTTATAAAGATATCATGGTCAAAAGAAGTAATTGATTAACGCAACAGGCTCTTGGTTATTAAATCATGGATGAATATTAACTTTGGAGGGATGTCTTGATGTTATCTGCTGGATTTGACAAAGCATATCACCCCATCCTGACAAAGAATCCAACTCAGGAGACCGAGGCCGGGAGTTCATTTAAAAGTCAATTCGGAGGTCCTGATATCAGCGGCGTTCCGATCGACGAAACACCACTGGCCAAGCGCTTCTGCAGCGCTTGCAGTTTATCTTCTTCAGAGCAGGCTGCTGACTATTCTCCCGCCAGCCGGAAACAACTGGGTGGCAAGGGGATGT
>NZ_JAHHPN010000074.1:0-1352 GCF_024606325.1 Endozoicomonas sp. ONNA1 | reverse complement strand
TCCGGACGTTGAGCGGCCAACTGCTCCAGATTCAATCCACGGTGTTGCTGTAAAATCCGCACAGCGGTCAGGGCATAGACCCGACAGTCCAAAGTTTCATTGCGCTTCTTGCGGGCATCCCATTCAAAGTAAGCGACCCCGTGTTTGTATTTGCGCAGCTTTATCACTTTCACTGAAAGTTAGGGATGCCCTCTGAATTAAGCGCGGGCTATTAGAGTTATCGTCAAATCTGGCGTTTGGGCCGTAATCAATGTAGCTCTTTTCCCGCTGTATCGTGTGTTATGAGTTAATTCATCGCTGACTATGGTATGGTCTTGGTTGGTGACTCACAATGTCTCTCTCTTTGATTGTGAAAGTGCAGAGTTCTCTATAAAGAAGTCCAGCAGTAGCCCCAGCTACACAACATGAAAATCCTGCAGTTGCTGACCCTCCAGTAGCCATTATGCAAAAACCCATGGCATTGCCAGCTGCGAAACCTGTCTCGACAGGGTCAATAGGTGTTACATATAGCGTTCGATCACCAGTAGGTTGTTGTTGCACTGGTTGTTGTCTTATATTCATTTTGTCCTCCAATAAGTATCTTGTTATCACAATGATAGAAGTTCAGAATCTCCCCAAAATATTTTAAAAATATATGCTATTAAGAGGGAGTTCGAATAGGCCATGAAAATGTACCGCTCTTTTCGGGTCATATATAACACTCAAGCCTTTTTTAAATCCTAAATTTTGAGCGAAGAAGAGTGTATGTATAACTACAAAGGTCGATAATTTTTAGCCTCTTAATAAATCAGACTACTTAATTGTAATAAAGTTCAAACAAAATACAGGCGAATAGACATTATGACTTCCGCTGAAAGATAAGGCAGGCCTCTGAATGAAGCGTGAGCTACCAGAGTTATCGCCAAATCTGGTGTTTGATTCATAATCAGTCGATCTCATGATTAGCATCATTCACTGCGCGAGTTCCATCTATAAAACGAATGCTTTGAGCGACATTGGCCAGATTTTTAAAACCTCTCAGCCTGCACCACCGTTTCTCAGCGCTCTGACTCAGTTTGAAAACCATTAACAGAATGCTATCAAGACTTATCTTTAGCCTTAGCCTGCTTAAAGTAAACTTCATCAAAACAGCCCTCCACCTGTCAGTGACAATAACCTGCTTCGGGCTCCAGAGTTCGGTAACGCTGGTAGATCAGCTCTTTTGATCAATTCCCACTCAATGGCCTGCAGTCGTCCTTCCATTTCTGAGAAGCTGGCGTATTCCACCTTGCGACCTTCAAATTCCACTGTGCGGGTTTCTCTCAGTAAAACGGCTCGCTTCAAAGCCTGATATTCAGCTTCTGTAATCATGC
>NZ_JAHHPN010000841.1:0-1285 GCF_024606325.1 Endozoicomonas sp. ONNA1 | reverse complement strand
CCCGGATAAGTTTTTCCCCGATTGGACGTTTTATCTTGCCTGTTTTGAGGGGGACTTGGATCAGGTGGAGAAGTCACTGGCAGAGGGAATCAATGTCAATGTCGTTATGAATAATGGTTTCACTGCCTTGCTATTGGCATCCATCCAGGGGCACAAGGACATCGCCGAGTGTCTGATCAATGCCGGGGCGAATCTCAACGCCCGGACTGAGAGAGGTTCCACCTCGCTGTTCATCGCTGCTCAGAAGGGCCATACTGGCATCGTGAAACTCCTGATCGAAGCCAAGTCGGATCTCAACGCCCAAAATAACAATGGCGCCACCGCACTGTTCATCGCTGTTCAAAAAAATAACATCGACTGCGTGAAAGTCCTGGTTAACGCCGGGGCCGATCCCGACGCTGCCTTGTTGGATGGCACCACTTCGCTGTTCTTTGCTGCCCAACAAAATGACAGCGACTGCGTGAAACTCCTGATCGAAGCCAAGGCAGATCTTGACGCCTGTACCAAGAATGATGACACCCCGCTGCTCATTGCTGCTGCGAAAGGCAATACCGACTGCGTGAAACTCCTGATTGAAGCCAAGGCGGATCTCAACGCCCGGGCCAAGAGTGGCGCCACCGCACTGTTCATGGCAGCCCAAGAGGGCAATACTGACTGCGTGAAAGCCCTGACCGAGGCCGGAGCAAGGTAGTTAACAGAGGCAAGACAGGGAACAAAGGAAAGACGTTATCTTTTCCGGTAAATACAGCTTTCAGATGTTAAGGCGATCTACAAGAAACGGTGGAAAGTCGAGACCCTGTCAGGGCTGAAAGCTTCTCTGGGGCAGTTGAGAACAGTTGACTGCGTAATCTGAGTTATTTTCTTGATCTATCCTTCCTGTCTGTTCACCAGAGTACAAGGATAGAATGACTAAGCACTCACTCTTTGCAGCACCATTGTTAATCATGACATTGTCCGTCGTCTGTCAGGCTCAACCGATGACAAGACGTTTTGTTGTCGAGACTGAAAAGAAGCCATCCTTTAATCCGATGAAACAAAAAGAGCTGGGTCAGGATCACCCGTTTGCGGCCATCATTATGATGCCTGGCTCTGGAAATGCCCGGCAACAACACCCGCCATCAGAGTCATCGGGGCAGCAAACTCAGGGTGCCAACGCCTGCCCTGCAGGCTCTTTCAGCAACTCCTTTTATTCTGACTCTGCCGATGGTAGCGAAGGCTCACAGCAACTTTTGCATACTTTGGGTTTAGATTGTTTCGTCTTTCCCTGTCATGGCGTTTGTCAATT
>NZ_JAHHPN010000840.1:0-1001 GCF_024606325.1 Endozoicomonas sp. ONNA1 | reverse complement strand
AGCGGCAATTGTTGTCTGTTTTGAAGAAACGCTTTAGCCACTGGCCTGATGGGCGTCCGCTGGAACAGCTTTTTCGCAAATCCTGGTCAGCCCACTACCATCAGTTAATCTCTAAAGACAGTCTGGTTGACGGAAACATCAAAGATCTCATCAAGGTCTGTGGTGAAAAGGGTATTCAGTTGCTGCTTGAGCAAAACCCACGACTTTTGGAGGGAAAGTTGGATTCCCTGAATGGTTTAGAGCCGAAAGGGAGCCTGCGTAAGGAAGAGATCAAGCGTACATTAACCGGGATCGATTTCAGCCGCTGCTCAATGAACGGCACAGTGTTGCGATCCTTTTCATTTGAAGAGTGTAAATTCAATACAGAACAGTTAAACAGTGCCATTATTGAAAAGGGCATTTTCAGCGGATGTTCTTTTGAAGGTAAGCGGTTTTCATCATCGATATTAGATAATGTCCGTTTTCGCCCTGAAAGTGGTGAGGATAACCTGATATGTGAAAATACACGCCGACTTTCCCGAATCCTATATGAGTCGTGTGTTAATGAGAACAATGAGTTCAATCTGAAACAATGGCTGGAGGTAATGGGGAGAAGTTATTGTCTGCGCTTAGGCTCAACACCGCTGGATGATTTGAGCCGGGATATTTTGTCCCAACATATTGAAGAAATTAAAAGAACCTATCCACAGCAACTTTGTAAAATTATTTTCGGACTTTTTTCCATTGATTTTGAAAATATTGCCAATGCAATAAATTTTGTCTGGAATAATCGTGAATTCTATGATCGTAAAATCAAAGATCTTAAAGATGTGTATTTTGAGTTCAGAACCGTCTTCCTGAAAGAAGGAGATTATTATGGGACTACAGGTAGTCCACTTGAAAACTTATTTCCCCTCAATAGTGTCAAACGCAATGATTATTCCCGGGAAGCGGTTTTGGCGTTGACGTTAAATGTTATTAACCTTGTTCTATTCCCTGAATCCAATGATCAATACATAGAC
>NZ_JAHHPN010000839.1:0-3525 GCF_024606325.1 Endozoicomonas sp. ONNA1 | reverse complement strand
GCTTATTACGAATAATACCTCACGACTTCTGGCCTTTTTCACTCATCACTTTCAATTAACATCAGGAACCTAAACCAGATGTAAATAAAGAAAGGCTATGATTCTTCATTAATAGCGGCATCGTAGCTATACGGATAAGTTTATTCTTAGAGATATTCCTTTCAAAAATATCTGTTGAATACTCAAGTCCAGAAAAAGGGAGCCCATAGAGACTCATGTCTCTGGTATCTATAACTACCGATTTTGGGCGATCTTCTGTATCACCGACAAACATCTGTTTTATGGGAACACCTTTTGAAGATATAAAATCGATTAAACTTAAAAAACCGTTTTTTATACCCAGATATTTATAGTATCCACCCACAATGTGGCACTCAAGATTTCTCATTTCTTGCCCATCACAAAATCCAAAAACTTCTGATAAATTTTTGGGTGAAAAATCTAAAGCACCAAAGTGACAAAGCAGCACTTTATTTTGAGCTTTGTCAAAAAGGGCGAAACAAATGCAAGAAGCAAGCCCCGTGGTAAAAATGTATCGTGGCGAACCATCTGTGAACCCCAATTCAAACATATCCACCCTCAACATAGAAGTATCAACATCGTTTAATGCTTGAGGATTACAAAATGGGGTAATAGGTAATGTTTTGAGAGGTTTCTCTTCTCCATCCAGAGAATGAACGTAGGCCTCAGGGGCATCCTTAAGTTCTATAATTAATTGCTTTTTGCCATCACCTTTCAAAACAACAGGAATTAGTCTTTCAGCTCTAATTAAATCAGGAATATCAGTACCATCCAAGACACTTCCGATCAAAGCATGATATTGTCCTGTTTCAAAATATAAATCCTGAAGTTCACTCGTTTCTTTAGTTAAATCAAAAACAAGCCTATCTTTACTGATGCCGACAGTCATTCCAAACTTTTCTAAAATAACATCTTGAATATGTTTGAAGACATGATTTCTACCATGATCAAGTGAGGAGTATCTCCTTAACCTGATGGGTGTTTGCTGACAAGCACTCGCCCATTGTAAATCAGAGGAAACTACAGGCACTACTCTCGCAACAGTATGCCCCTGTTTTGTTGTTTGTTCTTTTACCTGGTTATTTGAAGCATTATCTATAGGAGCAAACGAGCGGTTTCTCTCTAAGCCTACTTTTGGGTCCATAATATTATCCTTTAACTTTTTAACTCTTTAGCTAATTTGGTCACTCAATTTCGATAATTGTTCAATATTATTGCTAACAACTTTGTAAAAATACCTAACAAAACACCCCAGAAGACTGTGGATATCGAGCACCATATTGAGCTGATCAGAAAAATTTACTTAGACCTGAGGCTTTTCTCACAGGCTATTGTTGTTTTTTCTTCCATAGTGTCAGGAGTTGATAGTTCAAAATCCAGATTCCTTCCATTAATTTTATCTATCAAACTCAAACGATCTCCTATCCGAAAAGCAGTACCCCATAATTCAAGATCATTATTTCTATCACTTCTAAAATAAAAATCCCATTTTTTATCAGTGATGCTTTGTTTTATAAAACCGATAGCAACATAGTCAGTACAACCATGCCCTGTATTTTTTTCCAATAAAACCATCATTAGCTCCTTTCCACCACATGAGTCTTCTTCTCCTTTTTTACAAGCTACTAACATACCTGCAATCAGATCTGACT
The DNA here is from genome assembly GCF_024606325.1 of Endozoicomonas sp. ONNA1. NCBI lineage: Bacteria > Pseudomonadati > Pseudomonadota > Gammaproteobacteria > Oceanospirillales > Endozoicomonadaceae > Endozoicomonas > Endozoicomonas sp. ONNA1. Next base: position 1,852 of record NZ_JAHHPN010000839.1, on the reverse strand, counting down.
TTATCTCTTCTGGATTCAGCAGCCACCAATAGCCATAGGGAGGCTTTTCAAGGACATCATCGGCCCTGGCACTATGCTGAATAAATTCCGGGCTTAGATAAATAATGGCAAAGCACAAAATGATATAACCTGAATCACGCATGTGAATTTCTCCGAATAGTTTACCCACTTAAATCGATAGTCCCCAGAGTAGCTCATTTTACATGGTTTAAGTATGCCTAACCGCTTTTGTGTCGTTGCTGAAACACTAAGGCCAAAGGCATGGGCTGCGACACGCTTGAAGCGAGGTTTCCGAGCATAAAAAAGTCAGTAGTATCAAAGACCATAATATTCCATTATCTCACGTCTAAGATCATCTCGTTTTATTTTATCAAGAATCACCATTAAGTCTTTAAAGGTAATTCGACCTTTCCTTTGTTTCCATCGCTCTAGCATTTGCATTGTTTTATCAACAACTCCAACAAAATTGGCATCAATAACTCTTACAACATCATAACTAATAACATCCGTATTTATGGCAAAGTTTTTCCAATCATCACCTAATTTATAACCAATATTCAGGAGTTCCCACTGTGATAAAACAGATTCCATGATAACAGACTTCGCTGTTCTTCTTTTTGGTTGCTGATACAGCGGTCCCGTTGCGTGAGCGGCTGCTTGTGTTAACGGAACAGATTCGGGATCCCATTGCCCGGACAGTTCATCAGACAGATGTGTAGGAACCATACCAAAGATCAAGAACATATTACGAATGAACTCATCTTTTTCTTCTGGTTTGGTATGATCCAGCATCAAAACAAGCCTTTCCGAGGCATTAAGGGAAAAATTGCTTAATAACTTAAGTTGCTCATGGGGTACATCTTTGGCAAAAAGAGCATGTTCAGGTAAGATAGCTCTTAAACGTTGCGCGAGCATAGATCTTACAAGAACCACAACGGTAAACATTGCTCTAACTTCTTCGAGATTTGATGACCCATCGGAAGAAACACTTAATGCCAAGGTTTGAAGTGGTTCATAACTGTGGAGTTGATGTAATATTTCACTGTTATAACTCGTAATAAAAGAATATTGATTATGACCCGAAAAACCCCACATAATATTTTCCAACTCTAAACTTTCGTCGTTGATAGCCGGAATGCCAAAAAGATATTTATAATAAATATCTCTGGCCAAGGCATTTAACATTCTTATTGTTATATATTCTGACGGAAAAATTTCACTTTGTAGCAAGTTACCAAGTTGTTCAAATACCTTATAAATAGAATTAATCAACTCTAATTTTTTTTGGGAATCCAACCCTGAATAAAGATTTTGAGTTGATTCATCAGATCCCAAAAGATTATTTCTCGTTAAGTAGTTCGATAATTCGTTTCCAAATCGCTCCAAACTTAATTTACTCTCAAATTCATCCCTTTTAAGAGCAAGTGCTTTAACTATTCTTGTCACCTCAGCATAATTCTCGACCCCTTGGGATTTTGCCAACTCACCAACTTCTGAAATAAGGTGATAAATTGAAATACTACCATGTAAAAACCCAACCCATTTAGAATGAAATTTACTTAGAGTATCTTTATCTGACATGAAACTTTGTGTTAAAAGATTATAAAGCTCTGGAAACTTATAATAGTCATTAATGTGAAAATAATCTCCTCTCTTTCTTCCATCAAACTTTAAACTTTGGAACCATTGAAATATACGAATTGCTGAATAATTAGCATCTTCTTTAGACACCATTATCTCACTATCTCGTCTTATTACAGGATTCGATTCTTTTGCTGCTCCCTCTTCAACCAGATTAGACTCTCGATAAATCAAACATAGTCGAATTTTAAGGTCTATTGTTATGCCTGGT
>NZ_JAHHPN010000838.1:0-1131 GCF_024606325.1 Endozoicomonas sp. ONNA1 | reverse complement strand
ATATAATCTGAAATAGCATCGATTTGTTCGTAACTTTCAAAGAAAGGGTTATTCAAAACCTGTGATACGTAGAGGTGAACGACTGGATAATGCTCAATACATTCTTCAATTAAACGGGCTAAGTAAACGTTTTTGAACCAAACTAGCTCAAGAAATACAAGAATCGCCTGTTCCACAGTTGCTCCTTTTTAGCTTATTAAGTTTTATGTTGCCAGAGGTTGTATATATTAATTTTTTTAATGCAACATTAGCATAAAAAGTATAAAGAGCAATGCCATCTTTAGTGCTGAATACAGCCAGACATTAACAAAGATCAAAATCATTATGATTACTTCCTAAAGCGTTAAATTTTGGTTCAGAGATTAATCTTTATGGCGAGGATATTTTTGGCTTAAACCAGTTTTTAGTTTTTTGATTTGGTTTCGTCAAATTTGAACAAGCTCTCAGCTTTGGTGCAAAATTTCCATTCGAATTATTTGCCTTGCTCAGCATTGCATATAGATGACGTCTGTCTACGGCAAACCAGATTTAAACACTATGCAGCTACATTTAATCGAGCAATTTCAATTCGGTCGTTTATAATGTCAGCGAGTCACCTGAAATATCCGATATGAGCGAATAGTCGTTTTATCATGAGTGGCCGTTGCAATTATTCTCTGTACTTTTGTGCATGTCAATTTTCTAAATCAAGTCAAAACACGTTTACATCAGGAAATCCCGGGTTTTCTGAATAATAAGAAAATATTACATGTCATTGAGATAGCATGCACACTGATTGAAACCTTAATGCAAGAATTAGACTTACAGCTCACTTTGTACGACAGTGAGTCAACTCATGATGACTCATCAGGCGTTTTTCTTGACTTTACTCATCTGGAAACAGTGCTTATGAAGTACTCAGTACAGACTTAGAAAAGTGAAAAATAAAACAGCCATAACTCAGTATGATTATTCAAAAAACGCCCAGACCTCCTCAGCTCCAACAGTTACAACAAAAGAACTGAGAAAGGTAAACGATGTCGTGTTTCAGCCAAGGTGGGCGCTGCAATTTAATGGTTTTTTTGAACGAACTAAAAAGACTCTCGATAAATCAAACATAGTCGAATTTTAAGGTCTATTGTTATGCCTGGT
>NZ_JAHHPN010000837.1:0-1532 GCF_024606325.1 Endozoicomonas sp. ONNA1 | reverse complement strand
GTAAAAGTTGTGGGGACTGGTCAACCTGCTGTGCTCGCCGGGCAGCCAGTATCAGATTATTCAACAACCCTTCGGTCATTTCAGGCAGAGGGTTACAAAGGTCGAGAGGTACGGTTTTAAATGCTTCGTAAAGTTCATCAAGCGCTTGTTCTGGCAGCTCAATCCGGGGGATACCGTGTTTGAGGGCATTAATAGCCCAGAGATCGACCTCAGGACACGGCTTACCCATGGCAACCATCGAATTAAATATGGAAGACCGGCTTCTTGTAAACTCAGGCCAGAGCAGGGTGACATGAGCTTCCGGGTAGGTCTGTAATTGGCCATTCACCAACAGAGGTTGCCCGACAACCAGAGGTTCCAGAAGCTGCTGAAGTGTCGGATTACGCTCGAGTCCCAGAAATACAACCGGTTTGCCAGCGGTTAATGCTTCCTGCAATTTGCTCTGACGTCGTCCAAAATGCGCCTTTTGTTCCGAGCTGATATGAATATTATCAAACAGCTGACTGAAGCCGGTCTGTTCATTGACCTGAATGACCAGAGATGCTTGCGGCTGATCGTTTATCCAATGACTGGCTTGGGCAGGTTGTTGATAAGTGACGGTATTAAAGACGACACGATCTCTGATTGGATGCTCATCGTTTTCTGCTAATCCAAGCGCTTTCGGTTGTCGTCCGGAATCAGCCACCTGAAGTGGGGGCTCCAGGCCGGTCGTCTCGCGAATCGTCTGTAGTGAGCCCAGTAAACAAAACCAGAGCGCCTCGCTAAGCGGAGAAGTCACGACGACTGCACCACCTGCCCGAACTTGTTCCAGCAGGCAGATGTTAGGGATTGCATAGCCACCCGGTGCAATGGCAATCGGGTTCAGCCATTCGCTAATATTACTCTGGTTAATGATGATCGGGTTTCGTGGTGTGTGCGGTTTATCAAGTCCCTTGTCAGCTGGTTGTGACAGACTTTGGAACAGTGAACGAAGCTCGTCATTGCCTACTGACATCTGATAAAACTGAACATCGTCGGGTAATGGACAGATCTTTCCGTTGCTCTCAAAACACTTTTGCGCCAGCATTTGTCGAATCGTCTGTTCAAAGGCCAGATCTTTCCAGTTGGCCCCTTTCAGAATCACCCGTTGTCCGGCCATCAAAGACTCAAGCCTGCCGGGGAGGTGCCGGATTCGCCCCTGTTTATCCACTCCGGGGCCGCCCAGCAGCAACTGTCGCCAGTTGTTGTGCAAATGGCAGTCAATTAAAACGGTATTGTCGTCATCCATAGCACTTTCGGCACAGGGGAGTTCAGCCAATAGCGGAGGAGCTTTTAACGGAGGAGCTCTGTCTATAGCCATCGATGGGTCATTATTGGCCTGAGCATTGAACTGCCAGGTATTTCCCGGTCGATTAATTCGTCGCCAGAAATCAGCCCCAGGTGCGGTGGCTCCCGCAGCGTCATCACACTGACCAAGCGATGCCAACTGTGCAGGGTTTGCCAGAACCAGTAGAGCAACATGTTCTCCCAGGGGGCGTTTCTTCTGACTGACT
>NZ_JAHHPN010000836.1:0-2332 GCF_024606325.1 Endozoicomonas sp. ONNA1 | reverse complement strand
AATGCCCGTTTGTTGGCATTTTTTGCCTCCGGCGGCGGACTGGATTGTCTGGCAAGCCCGGTAAAACTGAGCATGTCGCCACAACGATCAAAGCTACTGGCAAAGACCTGTGACAGCGTAAAACGGCTGGTTCATGGGGCTGAAGCACTGCTGGATGGATATCATGCGTTTTTGCAACTGGCGGGTAATAGCCGTACACACAGGGTCAAGTCATTGCGGGATGAGTTACCGCAACTGATCCACCGATTCGAGATGTTGAAACAGGCCATTCACTCCCGTTTAGAGAGTATCATTCTTCCTATGCAAGCTGCCGAAGAAGGACAGCTATCCCCGGGAATATTTCGTCAGTGGGTAGCTGACTGTCATCAGTTACAGTCCTCTCTTCAGGCACTTACCCCTGGGAGCGCCGAGCTGGTGCAAAGCGTCCATGAGCTGGTTTTTGCCTTGCATCAGCGTTTTGTAAAGGCATTGGCACCGGTCGCTGAGGCTTCCGCTCAGGGCAAGCTTTCCAGTAAAGGTCGCGTTACCTATGTTGATTGCACGGCTCCGGGTAACCCGGATGAGAAGGCGCCACTACTGGAAATGTCCTGCAAAACATCAATCGAAGCATCAGGGTGTTCAGGGACTGTTATCAGTATGGATGAAGCCGTGATTGTTAACCTTAAACTTGGCTGTCATGTGAGCCTTATTGAGCTGCTTGAACGCGCAGAGGGTGGGAAAGGACGGACCTTGAGACTGACATTTTCTGATAAATTTGATGGATATGATGAAAAGGAGAAATCCTGCAAGTTCAAGCGTATGTGGTTCCTGGCGCAATTATTAAGAGAGATCGAACTGGATAAAAATGCTGATAGCATGAAGTTGAGCTGCAACGCCGTAGCGGGTGCAATGACCGTCGAATGTGCCCAAATGTTATCAACTAAAACCATGCAGGAGGCCTTTAAACAACTGATGATTGTTTTACCTTCTATGTGTGATCTGGATGTTGAGTTGAGGGGCATACCCATTTTTGAAGGAGGTCAGTGGGACTTTAATTTGCTTGCACAACGCCTTAATCGTGATGTTGCGACAGAAACGGATAGATTTGCCTTTCAACATTGCCTATTCGTAATGTCCAGTCGGACTAAAAGTGCCTGGCTCTATACTGCCCCTTGCTGTCAGTTATTGAGCAAACACCATCAACAATTTACTCATTATGTTCATCGGCTAAGTATATGGCACATGTCGTTAGTTTGTCGGGAAACACCGGAAGAAAGTGCGCGGGAAATCTTAATGAGTGATGAGATCGGTGAGGACACCCGCAGGGAACTCTTAAATCATCTTCTATTATTGACTCCCATAAGAGCTACTGAACTGGTTGAGCAAGTCTATGACATGGGGAATCAATGCTTTGTTATCAAGCCATCTTACAATTACAGATTGGAGTTTTATGCACCACCGGGCCAGCCACTTGGGGATCATAAAGAAAAGATCAGGAATGCCGTGGTGAAGCATGGGCTGAAATATGCCAGCCAACGGGTTCTGAATGATAAAAACTTTGCATTATCTGCCATTTCAGAATATCCCGCAGAACTGCGATATTTGAGTGAAAAGCTGAGGGATGATAGCTATGTCGTCATGGCCGCTATCGCAAAGTATCCAGAATCTTTGCAGTATGCCAGTGAAAGACTACGAGGCGATAAAGACATTATTCGAATAGCCATTGCTGAAAGTATTCATTCCTTATTGTTAGTCACTGAAAAGGTATTGAAGGATCGCCGGTTTATGCTCGAATTAATTGAAAAAAATCCTCGAGCTTTCAATTATGCTGCTGCCGAGCTTAAATATGATAAGGCTTTTATCAATGAAGCAGAACAAAGAAACCCCGAAGTTCGTCAATACCACAGATAACCTGCGGATAAAGTCTGATCGATCCGGACAACGTTGACCATTGAAAACCCTGTTGTCAGCCTACTGTTTTTTTTCTACTGCGTGCCTGAAGCTGATGGGTGAACTTTATAAAAACATTATTGTCGAATCAAAAACAATGGCTCGCCATTGAATTATGGATGAATATTAACCTGATAGGGCTATCATTATGTTACCCTTGCCTGCAAACATTGACAGATCAAATCCTCAAAGCCTGCCAGCCGGACCAAAGCAGGACAGGGGGGCTGATCGTGCTTCCAAAAAACGTCTCGGCGATTCTGTTACCCATAGTGTTCCGCTCAGCCAAACGTCACTGTCCAAGCGTTTCTGCCGTCCATCTGTTTCAGCTCAGGCTGCTGTTCTTCCCCCCAACCGGGAACAACTTGGGGGCAAGGGAATGTTTTTACAGCGCATGAAGGAAGCC
>NZ_JAHHPN010000835.1:0-2367 GCF_024606325.1 Endozoicomonas sp. ONNA1 | reverse complement strand
CCCGTTTGTTGGCATTTTTTGCCTCCGGCGGCGGACTGGATTGTCTGGCAAACCCGATAAAACTGAGCATGTCGCCGCAACGATCAAAGCTACTGGCAGAGACCTGTGACAGCGTAAAACGGCTGGTTCATGGGGCTGAAGCTCTGCTGGATGGGTATCATGCATTCCTGCGGCTGGCGGGTAGCAGAGCTTCATCCGAGATCGAAATATTGCTGGATGAATTATTGCAACTGAGCAGCCGGTTCGAGACGCTGAAACGAACTATCCGGTCAGGGCTAAAGAGTATCATCCTTCCAGTGCAAGCCACTGAAAAAGGGCAGCTATCCCCGGGAATATTTCGTCACTGGGTGGCAGACTGTCATCAGTTACAATCCTGTCTCCAGGCACTCGACCCTTATGAGGCTGAGCAGATCCGGAGCGTGCATGAACTGATTTTTGCCCTGCATCAGCGCTTCGTAAAGGCGCTTTCACCGGTCACAGTGGCCTCGGGTCAGGGCAGGATCTCTCCAGAACAGTGCATCACCTATATCGATTGCAGGGCTCTGACTGAAACGGAAGCACTATTGAGTCCAGCCTGCAAAGCATCCCTCGATGCATTAATGATTCTTAACGGGGTTGTCATCATTATGGATGAAGCCTTGATTGTTAATCTGAGGTTAGGATCTCATGTGAGCGTTATCGAGCTACTTGAACATGCAGAGGGTGGGAAAGGACGAACCCTGCGGCTGAAATATTCTGACCAATTTGGTAGTGCTGATGACCGTATTACACGCGGCAAGTTCAAACGTATGTGGTTTCTGGTGGAGTCACTGAAAGCGATCGAACTGGATGAAAATGCGGATAGCATAAAGCTAAATTGTAACGCCATAGCGGGAGAAATTATCGTCGAATGCCCCCGAATAAGATCACGTCCAATCATTCGGGAGGCGTTTGTAAAGCTGACGACGGTGTTACGATCACTCCGGAATTTGGATCTGTTCTTTAGTCAAAGAACCATTTTTGAAGGAGGTCAGTGGAGCTTTAACTCGCTTGTACAACGCCTTAATAGCGGTGTTTCGGCAGAAGCCAATAGATTTGCCTTTCAGCATTGCCTTTTCCTAATGTCTGTGGGGGAGCGAATTCGAATTGATCCGGGTTACTACCAGTTATTAAGCAACCGTCAACGACAGTTTATTGATTATGGGCGACGGTTAGCTACATCGGAGGACAATTTTTGCGAAATGTTAATGAGTGATCAACACTCTAAGGAAATCTTCAGGGAGCTATACCATCATTTTTTATTCTTAGATCCTGATAAGGCTTATCAATGGGTTGAGCTTTTGTATCCTCATTTGAAAGATCAGTATTACTTTATCAAGCCGTCCTACAGTTACAGTCTGGAGTTTCATCTTCCACCGGCGCAGTTGTCTGATGGACAAAAAGAAAAGGTCAAGAGTTTTCTGCTCAGGGCTGGCATGAAATATGCTAGCCAACGAATTCGAAATGATAAAGAGCTTGTATTAGCAGTCATTTCATTGGATCCATCTTGCCTGGAAGGTGTCAGTGAAGAGCTAAAGAATGATAAACAGGTCGTCCTGGCTGCAGTCACCATCGATGGCGATTGTCTGCAAGAGGCCGGACCCGAACCACGGGATAATGAAGAGGTTGTCATAGCCGCTATCAAAGATTATCCAGCAGCTCTGGAATATGCCAGTGACAGAATTCGAAATGATAAAAACATTATTAAAACCTTAGTGGCTTTTAATGTTTCTATCTTAAGCTATGTCAGTAAAACGCTTTTAAAGGATCGCCGGTGTATGCTCGAACTCATTGAAATAAATCCTGAAGCTTTCAGTTATGCTGCTGCCGGGCTTAAAGATAATAAGGCGTTTATCAATGAAGCAAAACAAAGAAACCCCGAAGTTCGTCAATACCTCAGATAACCTGCGAATAAGGTCTGATTGATTCAGACAACGTTGACCCGTGCAAACCCTGTTGCCAGCCTATTGTTGTTTTTTCTACTGCATGCTTAAAGCTGAAGGGTGAACTTTATAAAAACAATATTGTCAGATACAAGTAACGACTTACCGTCGAATCATGGATGAATATTAACATGAGAGGGATATCTTTATGTTACCTTTATCACCAGCAATAATTGGTAGATCAGATACTCAAAGTCTGGCAACTGCCTGCGATCAGAATACCGGAGCTGATAGTTCACCCGAAAGCTGTTTCGATGATCTTGATCCCATTGGCGTTCCCGACGCAACGCCACTCTCCAACCGCAAATGCCGCTCACCTGTTCCAGATCAGGCTGCTAATTGTTCTCCTGACAACCGGGAACAACTTGGGGGCAAGGGAATGTTTTTACAGCGCATGAAGGAAGCC
>NZ_JAHHPN010000834.1:0-5983 GCF_024606325.1 Endozoicomonas sp. ONNA1 | reverse complement strand
TCAAATTCATCCACTGTCTGATATCCGTCGACACCTCTGACGGCCTTCATGTAGTGCTCAATCTCAGTCTTGCTGATCAGGCCTTCACGCATCAGGGCGATAATCTTGTGACCACTGGCAAAATGGGTAGTGACGAATTCCGAAAAACTTTTCAGGTCCTCTGGTTCATGCTCGACGTAATGAGTGGCTGTTTTGCCCATGCCGTAAATGACCTCATCGTATTCCTGAGCCCCATTTTGCAGCTGATTCCTGGCTCTGAAAACCAGCCTCTGGACTTTAGCCAGAACATTCAGAGGTTGACCTTCCACAGGCTCGGAAGAGGGGAGCGGGAAGATCGTTTTCAGGCGTTTGAAGACTTTTACAATCCGGTTGGCCTGATCAAACGTCAGACTTTCTCCGACCAGTGTCCGCAGTCGGACCGGTGCAAGTTCATCGTCAAAATCGAAGGTCGTGAAGCAGGGCATTGCCTTACCGCTTTCTACAGCTAATTCTGCAAGACCCATTGCAGCTTCCAGAGCTTGTTTCTTGAGAGAGTGCTGCTGCATGAAGTCGCGTATATCGGTCAGAACTTTGACCTGTCTCGGCGTGAACTGAAAGGGACCACCGTCATTTTCGACGGATTTTTCTGCAGCCTTCCGGAGTTCCTTCATTCTCTCAATGTCTGCTTTCCTGGTTTCAATCTCACTTTCCAAGCGAGCCTGTTCCTGAGTCAGTCGCCCGATGTCGCCACCAGTAGCATCATTGCCGCCCAATTGTAGTTGCCTGTTTCGCAGGGCATTAACCCGATGTTCATAGTTGTCAGCAGGGGCGGGTTTAATACCCACGGCTTTTTCAGTGGCTCCAATAAGCGCTTGATAATCTGCCAGATCTTGTTTTGCATTGGATACAGCTTCTCTTTTATGCCTCAGGGCTAAAAACAGCTCAGTTATTTGTCCTGGTAAGGGTTCAGCCAAATCATCGATGGTACTAAAAATATTCTCATGTATTTTACAAATCAGAGCCGCTTCTGCGAGATCCTCATCAGCCATTGCACAGGTTAAATCTATACTTTTCATGTCGTGCTCATGCAGAAATTCCGTGACCTGAGCGTACTTTTTTCTGGTTAAAGGCAGCTCACCCAGTGCTTCATCGAATTCGTCCTGTCCCTGACGATCTTTAAAGGCTGCATTGGAAATAAAATAATCAGCTTCTTCCTCTGTACCGAGGTCATCCCCCTGGATGTTAAGACCTGCTCTGGCTCTCAGTTTTTCATGGCCTTTGCCACGAAGAGTATTCAACTGGTGATGAACACTTGCCAGCTCACTTTCAGCTTCTGCTACTACTCGTCTGGCCCTGGCTACCTCACGATCAAGTACGTATCGGGGTTTTGGCCCCAGCCGGGCCACTTGCCTGTCAAGCTCATTCTCAATGACTGCGATGCGCTCGTTAATGTCAGGCTGACCCGCATTAAAAACTTCTTCATCCAGCGCCTGGAGTTTTTTTTCAATCAGACTGTTCTGGTCGTCGATAGTGGCATCGTCTTTATAGTCCCCAATGTTGAGTTGATGAGCCATTTCATTGTTCCAGGCTCTTCTGGCAACTTCTTCATCACAGTCTTTGCTCACTTCGTCCAGTAACTCACTGATTTTGACTCTTAGGGCATACTTCCGGTCAGGCAGGGTGGCATCCTTCTCAAACGCTACCTGCAGCTTACTGGCCAGCTCAGCAGTGAACGCCATGCTTCTTTCTCTGGCTGCAACGTTTTCATGAGGATATATCCTGAGCTTGTCTTCTATAGCTGCAAGATAACCTGTCTGTTTTTCACTGGCTTGCTCATCGACCTCTTCGACTTTATAGGTGAGGCGCCTGCGAAGTATACTGAGCCATTCCGGGCTCCCTTTTTTCGGATAAGAAAGGGTAATATCTGTAAGAGGGCTCTCGGGTTTGAGACTCTTCATGTACTCAAGTCTGCGGTTTTCTTGTGTGACAATATTATATATCTTGTCCAGCATGTACTCCGGGACATCATCAGCATCAAGCCTTGTACGAACCCTGGCAAGTCTTGCTGCTTTGTTATCACCTCTATTGATTTTAATGTTGAACACCTGTTCTGTGGCTGACAGTATTTCCAGGGCCTCTTCCTCTGCCCGCTCACTGGCTTTTGTGATGAATGCCTGCATGCTGTCAGAAATATCCTCGCGACGGAGATACACACCATCGTTTTCATCAACGTCACTCATCTCAAGGGCTTTTTCTACGGCACTCAGTGTCTCAAGAACTTCAGGCATGGCTTTGGGGTGGCCTGGTGTTTGGATGTCATGCAGTTGTTTTTCCAGCTCTTTAAGTTTGAAGAGCTTGGCATGTACTGTTGACTCCAGGGTGTCGCGGTCTTCCAGTGTGGTGTCTTCACTCAGCTTGATATCAAGAATCGCCGCCACAGCATTTTTCCTGAGCCTGGTGTAAGAATGCTCCATATCGCGTTGTTTGCGCATTTTATAAAGTTTTTGACGCAGACGTTGCCCCTGGGCATTTATTTTCTTAAGTTTTTTAATCAGGCGTTCTTGTTGGGCGTCAATATCTGCATTGCTATCAAAGTTCTGAATGTTTAAATGCGCGGCAATGGTTGCATAGCGGGCTTTGATATCAGGTTCATTTTTAGCATCTGTTCTGGTGCTCTGTTGCTGAAGATATTGCTGATCGATCTGCACTTCCCGCAACTTAAGGTGCTGCTGAATGTTCTGGCAACGGACTTCCGGGTTCTTTTCATTATCCGGAACCAGACCAGACTGACCTTCAGTGTTAGCCAGAATATTCTGCATTAACCGATCGGTTAGTTCTGCCTTTTGTTGCAGGTGGTGTTGAATGTTTCGACAGCAGGTATCCAGTTTGTTTTCATTGACAGGAGTAATACCCTGCTTGCTGACAGTGGCCGCCAGTTTTTCTTTTAAAGCTTCTTCCCCGGGTTGTCCTGATCTGGTAATCGATGTTGCGGTAACTGGTGTTGCGGTAACTGGTGTTGCGGTAACTGGTGTTGCGGTAACTGGCGTTGCGGAAATCGATGTTGCTGCTATCGCTTCACGAACTTCTTTTTTCAGAATGGGAGTACGATCGACTTCTTTCTGAAGGTTCTGTATCCAGTGACTCCGTTCTGCCAGTTCTTTTTCGATCTGAGCGTCCTGTGTCCTAATGTGTTGCTGAATGGTCCGGCAACGCATCCCCGGGTCTTTTTCGTCAACCGGGACCAGACCAAGCTGACCTTCAATGTACGCCAGATTATTCTGGATTATTCGATCGCTCGCGTCTTCCGTGATTATACCGAACCGATAATCAATTAAAGCCATATTATTCTGGATTAACCGATCGGTTAGTTCTTCCTTTTGTTGCAGGTGCCGTTTAATGGGCTGAAGGATATCCGGGTCGCCTTCATTGATCGACGTAATATCGCGCTTGCCGCCAATGGCCGCTGGTTTTGCTTTTACAGCTTCTTCAACTGGCTGTCCGGTTGCGGCAACCAGTTGTTTGATTTCATGTCTAATGAGACTGGCTTGTTCTTCGGGTGGCTGGGTATCATCCCAGTCATCAATACCAAGCTCTGCTGCTATTTGAGTGTTGCGAACTTTTGTAGCATCTGCTCTGGCATCACGAAATTGTTGTTCCAGCTCTGAAATTCGTTTGACTGCCTGCTCTTGTAGATGCTGAGCTGGCGGATAAACGACCTCAGGCGCATGCGGCTTAAAGAGCTGCAGAATGGCTTTGTGTCGGGCTTCCAGGTCATTTTCGTTGTTCGGAATCAGACCGAGTTGATTTTCAATGCTGGCCAGTCGGATCTCCTCTGCGATGGGGTCTGCCTTTTGTTGCAGAGGCTTTCCTTTTGCAATAATTGTTGCGACCGTCATCTGGTGAATTTGATGAATTTTTTTTTCGATATGTCTGAGTTGTTCTCCGAGTGGCTGGGTATCATCCCAGTCAACAATACCAAGGTTTGCTGCCCGTTGAGTGTTGTAAGCTTTTCTGGACTCTTCTCTGGCGTCACTCATTGGTTGCAACTTTGGAATTCTTTTTACTTCCTGCTTTAGCTTCTCCAGCTGGTTTTGCATTCTTACAATTACTATTCGAGTGTTTGCAAGTTGATTCTCATATTCTTGACAGAACAAAAGTGCTATCGGATTTTCCTTTTCACTGCAATTAGCTTCCTCCGAAGTGAGTTTTAACAGGTTTCTGAGCTGGATGAGTTCTCTTTCATTTGCCTCCTGCGCTATCAGTTGAGTTTCTACTTCAATCAGCTTTCTGGAGGTCTCTCTCATAACGTTGGAAATAAACGCTTCGTCATGCTCAGACGTTTTGGCCTTCGTTTGGCTAGTATCACTCATCGAGAGTATCACTGGCTGAATGTTCTTAATAAAGATCGGGTTAGCCAGAAGATTTCTAAGTACGGGTTTGAAGCTGAAGTGTTTTTCGAGTTGATTATGAAACAAGGTTGGTGTGAAGAACGACGAAGCGACCCTGATGTGCCCTATTGTGAAATCAAATTCATCTGCTTGATCTGAACTGGCAATGGTCAGTGCCTGCTGGATAGATTCATAGTCTGCAAGCGCACTCAGTTCTAATGTGCCAAGACCAGCACCGCGGCAACAATCCAACCGTTCAGCAAACCCCTCCAGTAGCGCCATCTGCCTGCTTCGAATGACATACTGGTAGCTTTTGACCTTGTCTTTTTTTACCTGTGCTACGGCGGGAGTGGGGTTATTAGGGTTATTTTCTTCCTGGAAGCTGTTGAGGCGTTCCACAAAAGCGATGTCGGTCGGGTTCTGTTTCTGACCGCGGAAAACAATAATTTCCCCCCGGGCCTCAGTTACTTCCAGTTTTGGATAACCAACAGGCATTGGATAAGCCTGTCTTTCATCTCTAACGTGTACAACATAGCCGACGGGCTGATGGTATGACAAGAGATCATTCAGAGCTTGCTGTTGTAAATCTTCCCCCAGAACATGAACCTGGGTGTAAGCAGAGGTGGCTGCTGCAAGTAAAACTTCATCGTTGACAAAGAGCGATTGACCCAGACGCCTCAATTCAGGAGGCTGATCACCGGAAGCGATAAGACGCATGAAAGTGCGCCCTCTTACTTCAACTTCGTCTACTTCAATGGTGGCAAGGACAACGTAGTTATCAGCTTCGCCCAGGTTTCCTGCTCTTTCATGCGCACCTTTCAGCACTCCGGCCAGATGTTCGGGATTGGCGATTTTTGTTAGCGGTTCTAAGGGTTGTACATCACCTGACTGAGCTCGAACAGCCGCAATTGAATTCTGATGGATCATTCCGTCTCTGACTTCAATGACCAGCACCTTTTCTGCAAGGTTCTGGGTGAACTTGAATACCCCCTCATTACCGACCTTCAGGACTTTGGTGTACTTCCTGGCAACGTCATCCTTGCTTGTTTCAAACTGATCAACCATGGAAACGCCGCCCCCGATGCCAGAAAGAACGTCTGTGAAGCCTTCAGAAGGAACGTCGTAACCCGCATTGACTTCAGTCTGATCAGGGTAGGTAGTTGTAATGGATTTGGGTATTGGCTGCTGGTTATCACCCAAAGTTGGCTGAACCACAACCTCACTCAGGATATACACCGCCTGTCCATTGCTCTGAATATCGACAGACTTTGTCAGCAGCCTGCGATCGGCCAGTACCTGTGTGACAGTGATGGAAGAGCTGATGGCTACGGCCACTGCAAGACTTAATGCATTGGGGCGGGCACATGTCATTCTATTACCTCAGAGCTGAGTACTTTTGTCACTGTGAAAAGTGAGGTCCACACCAGGCGAGGGAGCAACGGTTAATCACCCATGGCTGTCAATTGCTCATGGCTGTCCTGTCACCACTTTGTTGCCATTCGTAGAAGGTACCCAGAGTGTAAGAGTAAGGAATACTTTTTGCGTGGGAGAATGACCATTCAGGCACATTGTCCCTGAAGTATTTCTCCCAGCCATGCTCATACATCTTCATGGTG
>NZ_JAHHPN010000833.1:0-2241 GCF_024606325.1 Endozoicomonas sp. ONNA1 | reverse complement strand
GCTTGCCACCAATGGCCGTGGGTTTTGCTTTTACAGCTTCTTCATCAGGCTGTCCCGCTCCGGCCATCGATGTGTAGATTTCATGAATTTTTATTTTGATGAGTCTGGCTTGCTCTTCCAGTGGCTGGGTATCATCCCAGTCATCAATACCAAGCTTTGCCGCCGAATAAGCATTTTGATTTTTTATGAAAAATCTACTGACTTGAAAAACTTGCTTTTCCTGCTCTGGGGTTTTTTCGAATTCCTGCTGAAGTTTCTGTAACTGGTTTTGCTGTGCCTCTATCACTTTGCGATTCTGCACAGGCTCATCATCAATCTGCTGTCTGGGTATGTCATCGGTGAGTTTGGCAGCAATGCTTTCGTCTTCGCTTAATGGATCGTCAGGCATTTCGGTGTTATCGCCTTCAACCTCATGAATATTTTCAACAAAATACCGATTGCTTAGAAGATTTCTAAATACGGGTTTGAAACCAAAGTGTTTTTCGAGTTGATTATGCATCCAGCTTGCCGTGGAGGCTGACATAGCGGCTTCGATTTGTCTTACTGTCAATTCAAATTCATCTGCCTGGCCTGGAGTAGCATTGGTCAATGCCTGCTGGATATATTCGAACTGTGCAATCAGCCTCAGTTCATCTTCGTATATAAGCGTCGTTTGTCCGTCTTCGTTAAGTTGAGCATTGTGCCATGCAGCTATCCCCTCCAGCAGTTCCATCTGCCTGTTTCGAATGACGTACTGGTAGCTTTTGACTTTGTCTTTTCTAATCTGTGCTCTCGCTTCAGAAGGGGGTATGCTGGAAAATTCTTCCGCAAACATGTTGTAGAGATTTTCCACAAAAGCGACATCGGCCGAATTCTGCTTCTGACCACGAAAAACAATCACCTCTCCCGGAGCCTCAGTCACTTCCAGCTTTGGATAACCCTCAGGTACGGGATATGCCCTGGTCTCATCCTCGACGTATACAACATAGCCGACGGGTTTACGGTAGTAAAAAAGCTCATTCAGAGCTTCCTGTTGTAAATCTTCCCCCAGAACATGAACCTGGGTATAGGCGGAGGTGGCTGCTGCTAAAAGCGTCTCTTCATTGACAAACAACGATTGATCCAGGCGGCGCAGTTCTGGGGGCTGATCGCCTCCAGCGATAAGACGCATAAAGGTGCGCCCGTTCACTTTAACTTCGTTTACTTGAACGGTGGCAAGGGCGACGTAGTCATTACTTGCGCCAAGGTTTCCTGCTCTTCTATTCGCAACTTTCAGCACTCCGGCCAGTTGTTCGGGACTGGCGATTTTTGTGAACTTTTCCAGGGAATGGATGCCATTCAATTGAGTACGAACAGCATTAATTGACTCCTGATCGGTCATTCCGTTTCTGACCTCAATGGCCAGTTTCTCTTCTGCAAGGTTATGGGTGAACCGGAAGACCCCCTCATCTCCTACCTTGAGGACTTTGGTGTATTTCTGAGCAACGTCATTGTCGTCTGTTTCAAACAGATCGACAGTTGAAACGCCACCGACGATGCCAGAAAGAGTGTCTGTGAAGCCTTCAGAAGGTATGTCATAGCCAGCCCTGGCTTGAGCCTGATCAGGGTAAGTGGTAGTAAAGGATTTGGGTATTGGCTGCTGGTCATCACCTAAAGTTGGCCTGACTATGACCTCACTCCGGGTAAATTCCGCATATCCATTGCTCTGAATATCGGTAGATTTTGTCTGCAGCCTGCGATCCGCCAGCGCCTGCGTACCAATGACGGATGAACAGATTGCAATGGCCACTGCAAGACTTAATGCATTGGGGGGAGCATTTGTCATTCTACTACCTCAGAGTTGAGTACTTTTATTACCGTGAAAAGTGATTGCTACACCGGGCAAAGAAGCAACTTTTAATCGCCGATGGCTGTTAATCGCTCATGGCTGTTCCGATGAGCTGTTGAGAGAATTTAGTTCACATTGGCAAATCCGGTAGGCTGTTGAGCGAATTTTGTTCACAATGGCAAAGTGGAATGCCAATAAAATTGATTTGTTTTTTCAGGAAGGGGGGACATTGATAGTTTCTAACGGGGTTTAATTGCTCTGTAAGGGGTTACTCAGCTACAGTCTTTGTGGCTCTCTTGCCACCGCTC
Source organism: Endozoicomonas sp. ONNA1 (assembly GCF_024606325.1). NCBI lineage: Bacteria > Pseudomonadati > Pseudomonadota > Gammaproteobacteria > Oceanospirillales > Endozoicomonadaceae > Endozoicomonas > Endozoicomonas sp. ONNA1. Next base: position 126 of record NZ_JAHHPN010000833.1, on the reverse strand, counting down.
TTTTGCCCTTCGTAGAAGGCGCCCAGAGTGTAAAAGTACGGAATACTTTCTGCGTGGGAAAATGACCATTGAGGCACATTGTCCCTGAAGTATTTCTCCCAGCCATGCTCATACATCTTCATGCTG